>NZ_LWEZ01001294.1:0-872 GCF_001634945.1 Alcanivorax sp. HI0044 | reverse complement strand
GCGTTCAGTCATAGTTATCAGCGCTGCATGCAAACACACAACATGCTTGCATGCTGAAAGAAATGGGAGATCTAGTGTAGCCTAAGAGCCCTCAAAACAAGAAGGGCGTTGCATGCCAGCGTGAAGCGTGAGGCGTGCAAGCATAAAACAATGAGTGATCTGAACGACCTGAAAATGCTGCTTGAGTCCCGCTATCCCATCGTGGTGATTGAAACCTGGGAGGAGCTGCGGGCGCTGGATTTGATTCGCCGCCTGGGGATGCGAGAGGGGCGACCGGTGTTCGGCTGGAATGCGGTGGACGGCCTGCGCCGGCTGGAACTGGAAGACAGCCCCAGCCAGAAACACACCATTGAACCGGATGCCATGCTGGGACAGATTCGCGGTACCAATGAGCCGGGGATCTATGCGCTGTGTGATCTGCACCCTTATCTGGACGGTGAGCCAAAGCACGTCCGGTTGCTCAAGGAAATCGCCCTGCACCATGAGCGCCTGCATCACACTCTAGTGCTGATCAGCCATGAATTGACCATTCCCGCGGAACTGCGCCGTTATTGCACTCGCTTCAGCCTGTCCATGCCCGATGAAAAGCAGTTGGAGCACATCGTTCAGGACGAAGCGCGCCGTTTCAAGAAAGAGCGGGGCGAACGGGTGCGCGCGGACCGGGCCTCGCTGGACCGGCTGGTGCGCAACCTGCGTGGCTTGAGCGTGGAAGATGCCCGTAAGCTGGCCCGTGGGGCGATTATCCACGATGGCGCCATCACCGAGGCGGACCTGCCGGAGGTGAACAAAGCCAAGTTTGCATTGATGGAAATGGACGGCGTACTGAGCTACGAATACGACACTGACAGCTTCGCTAATGTGGGCGGGTTGCA
>NZ_LWEZ01001293.1:0-2206 GCF_001634945.1 Alcanivorax sp. HI0044 | reverse complement strand
CAGTCACGTGGGAACAGACGGCGGCGGTGAATAGCGGTGGAGGAACACTCACCGCCGCCGTCTGTTCCCACGTGACTGGAAAAGAAATATTTCAGCTCAAAGACACCGCGGGGTGTCATCATGTATTTCTGGTTGGTGACCCGACTGATGGTCGATTCATGCATCTCAACGGCGTCGGCAATATCCGCCAGAACCAGGGGCTTCATGGCTTCATCGCCATAATCGAAGAACCCTTGTTGCACATCGACGATGCGGGTGGCCACCTTGAGCAAGGTGTCATGGCGGCTCTGCAGGCTCTTGATGAACCATTTGGCTTCCTGAACACAATTGCGCAGATATTGCCCGTCTTCACCGCTGGTGGTGCGGGCGATATTGGCGTATTGCTGCTGCAGATTGACCCGGGGAAGGACGTCGTCGTTGAGGCTGACCTGCCAGCGGCCCTGGTGCTGACGGACGATCACGTCGGGAACGGCGTAATCTACCTGGGGTTCGCCGATCTGCTCGCCGGGGGCCGGGTCCAGGGTGCGTAGCAGGGACAGGGCCTCCAGCAGGACGTCCTCGCTGATCTGCAGGGTGCGACGCAGGGCGGCGTAGTCGTGTTTTTCCAGCAGATCCAGGTGGGCCAGCAGGGCACAGGCTTCGTCGCGCAGGGCGGTATCGGCGGGCAGTTGGCGCAGTTGCACGCCCAGGCAGTCCGCCAGATCGATGCTGGCCACGCCGACGGGGTCGAACTGCTGCAGACGGTGCTGCACGGCAAGTACTTCGTCGCGCTCCAGTTCATCGCCTTCGGTGAGCAGGTCTGGCTGGGCGTTCACCATGTCGACAATATCGTCCAGCGGTACGGTGATGTAACCGCGGTCGTCCAGGGATTCAATGATTGTCATGGCGATAATGCGGTCCACATCGCTCATGGGAGTCAGGTTCAACTGCCAGAGCAGGTGGTCCTGGAGGTTGCCGGAGACGGCGTGGCGTTGTTGCCATTCGTCTGCGTCGTCGGGGAGGGAGGCGGTGGCGCTGCTGGTCTGGCCGGAATAGACATCATCCCACTCGGTTTCCACGCCAGGCTCGTCCTGCACCAGCTCTTCCAGGGCGTCGTCACGCTCGGTGTCCAGCCCCTCGTCCTGACGTTCTTCGTCATGTTCGGGCAGGCTGTCGTCCCCGAAATCGTCGGCCAGCTCCAGCAGCGGGTTGCTTTCCACGGCTTGCTGGATCTCCTGGCGCAGGTCCAGCGTGGACAGCTGCAAGAGGCGTATGGCTTGCTGCAGCTGCGGCGTCATGGTGAGCTGCTGGCCAATTTGTAGTTGTAGTGTGGGCTTCATACTGCTCGGTATTCTGCGGATCCCCAAAACCTGAGAATACCAAGCCAGTTACCTAACAAGCAATATTTGTGCCAGAATATTTTGTGTGGTAGGGACGTCAGTTGATAAGTGATAGTGGACAGTTGACGGCTACGCGGAAAAGTATTGTCTTGATCTGAAAGCGCAAGAGGCCGCGTCCATAGTTGGGCGCGGCCTCCACGGTTTTGAGTGGTCGCGACAGCTGTGCACTGTCAACTACAATCTGAAGTCGGCGCCCAGGTACACATCCCGCACCTGCTGGTTGGCAAGGATGATGTCGGCATCGCCGGAGGCAATGATATGGCCGGCGCTGACGATATAGGCGGTATCGCAGATATCCAGCGTTTCACGGACGTTGTGGTCGGTGATCAACACGCCGATGCCGCGGTCTTTCAGGTGGCGGATAATGCCCTTGATATCGTTCACCGAGATCGGGTCAACCCCGGCAAAGGGTTCGTCCAGCAGGATGAAATCCGGGTCGGTGGCCAGGCCGCGGGCAATCTCCGCCCGGCGGCGCTCACCGCCGGACAGGCTCATGCCCAGCGAATCGCGAATGTGCCCGATGTGGAATTCCTTGAGCAGGCTTTCCATGCGTTCGTGGCGCTCTGCCTTGCTCAGTTCCTTGCGGGTTTCCAGAATCGCCATGATGTTCTCTTCCACCGTCAGGCGACGGAAGATGCTGGCTTCCTGGGGCAGGTAGCCAATGCCGCGCTGGGCGCGACCGTGCATGGGCAGGTGGGTGATGTCGCCGTCATTGATTTCGATGCGGCCGGCATCCGCTTCCACCAGGCCAACGATCATGTAGAAGCAGGTGGTCTTGCCGGCGCCGTTGGGGCCCAGCAGGCCAACGATCTGACCGGCTTCCACGT
>NZ_LWEZ01001292.1:0-3716 GCF_001634945.1 Alcanivorax sp. HI0044 | reverse complement strand
CCTATAACCGGGGGCTGGTACGAGCGGCCCAGGCATTGGCCCCATCAGGCATGACGATCACCATCGGCGAGATCGCCGATGTGCCCATGTATAACGGCGATGATGATGGTGACAACCGACCGGCAACCGTAGTCGCGCTGGCGGAGCAGGTCGCTCAGGCGGATGCGTTGCTGTTCGCTACCCCTGAATACAATTATTCCATCCCCGGTGTGTTGAAAAACGCGATCGACTGGTTGTCGCGGGTGCCCGGCGGGATTTTTGCCGGCAAACCGGTGGCGATCATGGGCGCCTCCATGGGAGGCATGGGCACCAGCCGCAGCCAGTATCATTTGCGCCAGGTGTTGGTGTTTCTGGATATGCATCCACTGAACAAACCGGAAGTGTTTGTGTCTGCTGCCCATGAAAAATGTGATGACAAGGGCGATCTGGTGGATGAAAAAACCCGCGAAATGGTAGCCAAACAACTGGTCGCTTTACAGGAATGGCACCAACGGTTGTCGTGACCTTTCCCTTGCGGGGTTGTCGATTAACGGCGACCAGATGTCAGAACATGAAAGTGGAGGGCTATGGCTTGGCCATAGCCCTGCGGTGATGCGGTGGTCAGATTTTTGGGCCGCGGCCTCTCACCGCATTGGCCACCAGGCTGACGACCAGCAAGACCAGGAAAATGAAGAAAATAATTTTGGCAATGGACGCCGCGCCGGAGGCGATACCGCCAAAGCCGAGCACGCCGGCAATAATTGCCACGATAAGAAATGTCAGAGCCCATCCAAGCATAATGGTTACCTCGTCCATGGTTGGTGTGTGATCACACTGTCCATATCACCGTAACGCGTTGATCTCTGCTCTGGCTTGGAACAGATTGTCTATTTGATCATCTTTCACATTTTTATTGTTACAGCTGGGATTGCCTGTCGAGCCATTTATCCATGGGCGCGGGAGCGAAATCCCGGAAATGATCCAGCAGTGCCACCGGGTCGTCGTGTACTTGCAGGAGGCGGTGGTGGTCCTTGCTCAGAAAGCCCTCTTGTACGCTATGTAGCAGGAACGTCTGGAGGGAATCGTAATAGTGGTTCACGTTGAGCAAGGCGCAGGGTTTTTGGTGAAAGCCCAGCTGTGCCCAGGTAAGAATTTCAAAAATTTCTTCCAGCGTACCCATGCCACCGGGCAAGGCAATAAACCCATCGGACTGGTCCGCCATGGCCGCTTTGCGTTCGTGCATGGAATCGACTATCTGCAATTCGCTCAGGTGATCGTTGCCGATTTCCCGACGCATCAGCGCATGGGGGATGATGCCAATGACCTCGCCCCCCTGGCGCATCACCGCGTTGGCAATGGCGCCCATCACGCCGACGCTGGCGCCGCCGTAGACCAGGCCGATATTGCGGCGCACCAGTTCATCGGCCAGCGCTTCGGCAGCCTGAATGTAGGCCGGATTGTTGCCGGGGCTGGAACCGCAATAGACGCAGATTCTTTTCATAAATTTCGCTCATGCTCTGTGCAGATGGAGACGCGGTACAAAATTTCTACAGGGCCGCTGCAGGAGTGCCTCTTGAGGCGCGAATCCGTGAGTAAATGGGAAAGGGACAGAACTCGCCGCCTCTGTTTAAGAGCAGGTCGCTGCGGGCGGCGATTCTGTAGACTCGCTACGCCCGGTTCGTCCCTCAAGAGGCACTCCTGCAGTGTTTTACCCCGCCACCGCTGTGGGCTTGTTTACCAGCCGGTCTGCCGGGAAATGACAGGTAAAGGTGCTGCCCTTGCTGAGCTCGCTGGTGATTCCCAGGCGGCCGTTGTGGCGGATCATCACGTGTTTGACGATGGCCAGCCCCAGGCCGGTGCCGCCGGTCTGGGTGACGCGACTGTTGTCCGGGCGATAGAAGCGTTCCGTCAGCCGGGGAATATGGGCCGGGTCGATGCCGATGCCGTTGTCGGTGACAGACAGGTGCGCGCCCTGGGCATCCTGCCACCAGCGGATGCGGATGGTGCCTTCGGCCGGGGTGTATTTCACCGCGTTGGTAATCAGGTTGCCGAAGGCGCTTTCCAGCTCGGCGGGGTTGGCGATCAGCCGGGCGTCGACGGGGACATCCAACTCGATGTGGTGATGCTTGTCGCTGCTGATGGCCAGCGCATTGTCTTTCATGCGGTTGAGCATGCCGTGCACTGGCACCGCCTGGCGCACGCTGTCGGCTTCGGTGCCTTCCAGCCGGGCCAACAGCAACAGGTCGGCCACCAGGGCCTCCATGCGGTTGGACTGGTTGTCCATTTGCACCAGTGCCCGGCGCAGACGGGCCTGTTCATCAGGAATGGTGTCGAGCAGGGTTTCCAGGTAACCCTTGAGCACGGTGAGCGGTGTTTTCAGTTCGTGGCTTACGTTGGCCACGAAGTCTTTGCGCATCTGTTCCAGGTGATGCAGGCGGGTCACGTCCCGGGCCATCAGTAATTGTTCGCCGACACCGAATTCGGTGACGCGGAACTGGAGGATGCGGTTGTCGTCCACCGGCGAGGGAATTTCCAGTGCCTCGTCGAAGTCACCTTTGTTCAGGTAATCGGTAAACCGGGGATGGCGGACCAGGTTCGTCAGCGGCTGGCCCAGATCCTGGCTGGCATTGAACCCCATGGCGCGCTCGGCGGAATGGTTCCAGTACTCCAGGTAACCGTGCTGGTCGATCAGAATAACCACATCGTCCAGGGCGTTCACCGATTGCTGGGCGCGATGAATAATGCTCTGCAAATTTTCCTGGGCGCGGCGCTCTTTCTGGAACAGGTGCTCAAGGCGGGTATAGAACTCGCCCCACAGGCCGATGCTGTCCGGTGGTTCGGTGTGGTCGTCGCGCACCAGCCAGCTGTACAGGGCAAACAGTTGGCGGGTACTCCAGAAAATATACCCCACCAGCCCCACCAGCAGTGGCCAGATATGGCCCACCGCCAAGGCGCCGAGGGCGGCCAGAAAAATCAGGCCGGCAATGCGATTTACTTCCTTGGCCAGGCTGGCTTTCATGCGTCAGTCACCGCGATTCGCTACCGGGTTCGCAGGTTGCCGGGTTTGCACCCGGCAATGGGGCTTCAGTATAGGCAGCCGAGCGCCCGCTGTCTCAGCCCGCCTTGGCGGATTTTACCGAAAACCGGTAACCGGTGCCGCGTACCGTCTGGATAAAGCGGTCGTAATCGAACGGCGCCAGGGCCTTGCGCAAGCGTCGGATATGCACGTCGATAGTACGGTCTTCCACGTACACGTTGGCACCCCATACCTGGTCCAGCAGCTGAGTGCGGGAATAGGCGCGCTCCTGGTGGCTCATGAAGAACTCCAGCAGACGGTACTCGGTGGGGCCCATGTCCACCGGGTAGTCGTTGGCGCTGATGCGGTGGCTGACCGGGTCCAGGCACAGCCCTTCCACTTCAATGGCTTTTTCTGCTGCCACACTGGAGGCGCGGCGTAGCACCGCCTTGATGCGGGAGATCAGCTCGCGGGTGGAGAAGGGTTTGGTGATGTAGTCATCGGCCCCCACGTCCAGCCCCTGGATCTTGTTATCTTCCTCGCTTTTCGCGGTCAGCATGATGATCGGCACCTCATTGGTGGTGTCATCGCGCTTCAGGCGGCGGGCCAGCTCGATGCCGGTGACGGATGGCAGCATCCAGTCCAGCAGGACCAGGTCCGGGCGTTCATCGACAATGATTTCGTGGCCGCGCTGGGCATTTTCCGCCTCGAGCACATCGAA
>NZ_LWEZ01001291.1:0-3055 GCF_001634945.1 Alcanivorax sp. HI0044 | reverse complement strand
GGCATTGCCAGCGGTTGGCGGGCTAGAGGTCGATGTGGACGATGATACCCAGCTGGGGCTGACGTTCGCTTACATGGTGACAGACAACATTGGTGTTGAACTGGTCGGGGCGACGCCGTTTACCCATGACATTGTTCTGGATACCGGTGGCGACGGGGTTGTGATTGGCGAAACCAGCCATTTGCCACCGACGCTGCTGGCCCAGTTTTATGCTCCCCAACTGGGACCTATGCGCGCGTATCTCGGGGCAGGGGTGAACTACACTCTGTTCTTTGATGAGAGCATCGATGATGCGGTAGTCAGCCCACTGGTGGGCGGGGCCGATGTGGATGTGAAGTTGAGCAATTCCATGGGCTTCGCTTGGGAAGTGGGGGCGGATTTCCTCATCAATGAAAACTGGCTGCTCAATGCCAGCGTCTGGAATATCGATATTGATACCGAAGCGCGGCTGTATGTGAATGACGCTCGGGTGGATAAAATCGATGTGGAAATTGACCCTTGGGTCTACATGGTCGGCGTGGGCTATCGTTTTTAGGGAGTGTTACGTTACGCGCTTCATGCAACACGTTGAGTGTTATAGAGAGTCACGCTGAAGTGGGGCATGGGCGGAGAGTACAGTTAACCATCTCCGCCCTCAGTCTTCTGGTTTGGCGTGTAGCGTGCGACGCGTTGCGTCCAGCGGATTTAACTAGTGAACAGGCCCTAAGCCATTTCTTCCAGGCATTCCGGAAATTGTTGCCGGAACACATCGTAGCCACCATCCAGGCTAACCACGTTGCTGAAACCTTGCTCGCCCAGCCAGTCTGCTGCGTTTTGGCTGCTGTTGCCGTGGTAGCAATACACCACCAGCGAATGATCCGGGGCCGTGTTGGTCAGAAACAGATCCACGTTGGCCTGACTTAAATGCACGGCGCCGCGCAAATGCCCGGCCGCAAAGCTGGCCGGATCGCGGATATCGATGAACAGGGCGTCACCCTGTTCAAACAGGGCCTTGCCGTCAGTGGGGCTGATTCGCGTTGCCATTGTCGATCCTTGCTTTGTCATCTTTCGGGGCGGGTGTTTCCTGCCGGGCAGCGGCGGCCTGTTGGTTTGCTGCTTGGGCGGTAGCGTTGGCCGCTTCTTTCTCGGCCAGCAAATCAGCAGGTGGATACTCGCATTCCAGCTTCATGCCGATGGCGTTTTCCAGTTCCGGCAGCAGGAAGGCGTCGTCTTCACAGGCGAAACTGATGGACATGCCGCTGGCACCTGCGCGGCCGGTTCGGCCAATGCGGTGCACGTAATCTTCCGGGTCTTCCGGCAGATTGTAGTTCACCACATGGGAGACACCATCGATGTGGATACCCCGGCCTGCCACGTCGGTGGCGATCAGCACCTGCAGATCGCCAGCACGGAAGCGCTCCAGGGTCTTGCTGCGCTGGGTCTGGGGTACGTCTCCGGAAATCAGGGAGACTTTCAGCCCTTTCTTGTGCAGCCGGTCGCTGACCCGGCGGGTAATGTCCCGGCGGTTTGCAAATACGATGACCTTGTCCATGTCCATGCCGGTGATCAGGTTATAAAGCAGCGTGAACTTGTCGTCGGTGTTGGTGATGTAGACCTTCTGTTCCACGGTGTCTGTGGTGACCTGGGTGGGTTCGATCTCCACCACTGCCGCGTCCTGGGTCCAGCGGCGGGACAGGTTCATCACATCGTCGTTGAAGGTGGCAGAGAACAGCTGGGTTTGGCGGTACTGGCTTTTTGGGGTCATGCCGACAATGCGCTTCACATCGGGAATGAAGCCCATGTCCAGCATGCGGTCGGCTTCGTCCAGCACCAGGAATTCCACCCGGTCGAGCCACAGGTCGCGGCGTTTGGCGAAGTCCAGTAGCCGCCCCGGGGTTGCCACCAGAATATCGATCAGCTTGTTTTGCAGGCGTTCCTGCTGGCGATTGAAATTCATGCCGCCGACGACACTCATCACCTGCAGGTCAGTGTGTTTGGCCAGTACCCTGGCGTCTTTCTCGATCTGCATGGCCAGCTCCCGGGTGGGGGCCACGATCAGTGCACGGGGTTCACCGGCAAAGCGCTGCACGTCGATGGGGTGCTTGAGCAGGTCGTTGATCACGGTGATCAGAAAGGCGGCGGTTTTCCCGGTACCGGTCTGGGCCCGCCCAATGGCGTCGGCGCCAGCAAGTGTGTGGGTCAGTACTTCGGCCTGGATCGGGGTGCAGTACTGGAAACCGGAATCAGCGATACCGTGCATCAGGTCCAGGTGCAGGTCGAAATCGTGAAAGCGGCTCTCGCCTTCCTTTTCCGGTACCTGAAATTGCTCCAGGCTCCAGGAGCTTGCCTTGTCTTTTTGCATGTATTCGCTCAGTCTGAATGCGAGAGATTTTGTGAGTGCAGTCGCCTTGCGTTCCTGTCTGGCAGGGCCTTGGAGGCGTCTCCAAACATCACAGTGTAGAAAAAATAGCCAGCGCTGTCAGAGGATGTTTGTTATGGGCTTGCTTCGCGGCGTTATTGTAGTGTTTTGGGTGGGGGTACTGTTAGCCATTTTCATGGATTTACCCGCTCCCTTTGACCGCCTGCTCATTATCGCCGGCTCGGTGGTGGCGATTCTGCATGCGCTGGAATGCCTGGGCTTTGCCCTGTGGTTGCGGGGCAAAGGCCTGTTTCACTGGCGTGATGCCTTGATGACCATGATATTCGGTGTGATTTACCTGAAGCCGAGAATGCGCAGGGTTCGCCGCGCTCGGGCCTGAAACCGTCGTTTCTTACCCAAACACCAGCACCCGGTTATTGGCGGGCATGGCATGGTCTGCCAGACATTGTCGGCCGTGGCGGGCAAATTCCTGCTCTATCCATTCCTTGTCGCGGATGCCCCGCTGTGGATCGGCAGCTTTTAGCCAGTCTTCAAACTGCCGGTTTGAATCACTGGTGAACTGCCCGTCGTAGTTGAAGGGGCCGTAGACCAAGAATAATCCTGTTGTGCTGAGTCGTTGGCAGCCTTCGGCGATGCAGTGGGCGACCAGCGGTTGCGCCATGATGTGGAAGGTGTTGGCGGTGAATAGATAATCAA
>NZ_LWEZ01001290.1:0-677 GCF_001634945.1 Alcanivorax sp. HI0044 | reverse complement strand
GCGTGTGCGCTTTCTCAGCAAGCGCCTGGATGACATGACGGTGGTGGATCGGGTGCCGGATGACCAGAGCCGGGTATTTTTTGGCGCCTGGGTGGAACTGGAAAACGACGCCGGTGAGACCGAAATCTACCGGCTGGTGGGGCCGGATGAAACCGATGCGGCAAGAGGCTATATCAGCATCGACGCGCCGCTGGCACGGGCCTTGCTCAAGAAACAGGTGGATGACGAGGTGGAGGTACGAACCCCGGCCGGAGAGCGTTGTCTGTTTATCAACCGCATCTGGTATGAGTGATGCGGCACGCGACATGCTCCACGCAACATGTATAAAACACCGGTTTTTTAGCGTGTTGCGTCATTTTAATTCTTTAGGGGAAAACCGATGACAGGTTCCAGTCGTATCTGGTTCTTTATCCGCAAGTCGCTGCTGGGTGGGCTGACCATTCTGCTGCCCATTTCCATTATCGTGTTCTTCTTTAAATGGATTTATCAGACGGTCACCGAGCTGATTTCGCCGTTTACGTCGGTGTTTATCAGCGCCTTCGGGTTGCCCAAGTTTGTGGCGGACTGGTTGTCGGTGCTGGCGGTGCTGGTGCTGTGTTTTCTGGTGGGCACGCTGGTCGCCACGCGACTGGGAAGCTGGGCCTGGCAGCAGTGGGAAGAGCATGTAATGACACGTC
>NZ_LWEZ01001289.1:0-7092 GCF_001634945.1 Alcanivorax sp. HI0044 | reverse complement strand
CCGAGTTGCCCATGTACAACGCTTTTCCCGGTGCCTTGAGGCCATGCAGCCCCACCCCGTGAATCGTCACCTGGCCGTTATGGGGGCCTTCAATCACCACCCCCATGTCGCGGAACGCCTGCAGGGTCGCCAGGGCATCTTCCCCTTCCAGAAAGCCTTCTACCTGGGTCACCCCTTCTGCCAGCGAACCAAGCATGATGGAGCGATGGGACATGGATTTGTCGCCGGGCACGCGCAGGCGGCCCTGTAGCTGACCACCCGGTGTGACCACAAAAGTGGGATTCCGGCCGGCGTCATTACTGTCTGTCATGGTTACGTCGTCACCTGCACACTGAACATGGTGGGCGCGCGTATAGGAGGTGCGCCCGTTCATAGCCAAAAAATGGGCCCGGGCGGTGTTCGCCCGAGTCATGATGCCCATCAGGGCATCGGAATCTTCATTTTCCACTGCCTGGCGGAAGCGGCCGATGCCATCGCTGAACTGGTCCAGCGCCTGCAGCAAGGCCGCCTTGTTTTCACGAAAGATGTCGTGCCACATCACCGGATCGGAGCTGGCAATGCGGGTGAAGTCGCGAAAACCGCCGGCAGCATAACGGAAGATCTCGGTGGAATCTCCCTGCCTGGCCAGCGTATCCACCAGCGAGAACGCCAACAGATGTGGCAAATGGCTGGTTTCTGCCAGGACCTGGTCGTGGTAATCCGGCGACATCTGCAGCACTTCGGCGCCCATGGCCGTCCAGGTGGCGCGCACTTTGGCTGTGGCCGCCGGGTCGGTGTCGTCCGTGGGCGTCAGAATCACGCGGTGATCCTGATACAGGGTGGCGTCGGCGGCGGTCACCCCGCTCTTTTCCTTGCCGGCAATGGGATGGCCGGGCACGAAGCGGGAATAATGCTCCCCCAGGGTCTCACGAGCGGCGGTGATCACATTGCCTTTTACACTGCCGCCGTCGGTGACGATGGCAGTGCGCGACAACCCCGGCTTGAGCGCCGCCAGCACCTTGCCCATGGCGGACACCGGAGTGGACACGAACACCAGGTCCGCGCCTTTTACCGCTTCCGCCAGATCCTGACTGCCGTCGTCGACCACCCCCAGGGCAATGCCCTGCTCCAGGGTACGCGCCGAGCGGGAGCCGGCCACAATGGAGCCGGCCAGACCATTTTCCCGGGCGGCAGCGGCAAAGGAGCCGCCGATCAAGCCCAGGCCGATGATGGCGATGCGATTGAAGAGTGGTTCAGACATTCGAGCGCCCACCTTCCTCTGTAGGAGCGCCGTTCAGGGCGCGAACCTGCTTGCGATAGGCCGTGCCAAGTACGGTTCGCGCCCTGAACGGCGCTCCTACAGGGGCAAACACCAACGGCTTGACGTTACTCATCCGCCATATCCCGCAGCACATGTTTGAGCGCATCCAGAAAGCGTTCATTTTCGCGGCTGGTGCCCACGGTCACGCGCAAATGGTTGGGCATGCCGTAGCCACCCAGCGGACGCACGATCACCCCCTGCCTCAACAAGCCTTCATAGACCGGCATGGCGTCACGGCCACAATCAAAAGCAATGAAGTTGGCCACGGAGGGAATCTGCTCAAGATGCAGTTTCTGCAGGCCTTCGGCGATCTGCACCAGGCCAGCGGTGTTTTCACTGCGGGAGTTCTCGATGTGATCGTCATCCTGAAGGGCCGCTTCCGCCGCCACCTGGGCCGGCGTATTCACATTGAACGGCTGGCGCACGCGATTCAGCACATCGGCAATCTGCGGGCTGGAAATGCCATAACCCACCCGCAGTCCAGCCAGGCCGTAGATCTTGGAGAAGGTGCGGGTAACAACCAGGTTCGGGTACTTGGCCAGTCGCTCAATACCATTCGGATAGTGGCTTTCTTCCACGTACTCCACGTAGGCCTCATCCAGCACCACGATCACCCGCTCGGGAATCCGTGACAGGAACTCGTCCAGGGCATGGGTGTTAAACCAGGTGCCGGTGGGGTTGTTGGGGTTCGCCACGAAGATGACCCGGGTGCGCTCGGTCACCGCTTCCGCCATGGCCGCCAGGTCGTGGCCAAACAAATTGGACGGCACCTGCACCGGTTTGGCGTTGCAGGCCAGGGTTACAATCGGGTACACCGCAAAAGCGTATTCGGAAAAAACTGCTTCGTCGCCTTCCTGCAGGTAGGCCCGGGCAATCAGGTCCAGCACATCGTTGGAGCCGTTGCCCAGTGTCAGCTGCGCGCTGTCCACACCCAGCTTCGCCGACAGCGCAGCTTTCAGAGAAAACGTGGCACCATCCGGATACAGATGCAGCTCGTGCAGATGCTTGAGGGCGCGCAACGCCTTGTGGCTCGCGCCCAGAGGATTCTCGTTACTGGCCAGTTTGACGATATCAGTGACGCCCAGCTCACGCTCCAGTTCCTCGATGGGCTTGCCCGGTTCGTAGGGCTTGAGCTGCTGGATACCGTTGTTGGCGAGTTTGATGTAGTCGCAGGTCATGATGTGGGGACTCCCTTTACACCCTGGTTGCCAGCCCTTGCCACCGGGGTTATCTGATCGGGGTCAGACGTCTGAAGTCGGACGTCCGACGCAAAAACCGCAAAGCGTCCGACGTCAGACATCCGACGTCAGACCCGGATTTTATAAAACCGCCTTGGGATACGAGCCCAGCAGCTTGATGGTATTTCCCGCAGCTTCCAGTTTGTCCAGCACCGCCTGCAGGGTGGCGTCTTCCTTGTGGCCTTCGCAGTCCACGAAGAATACATAGCTCCAGTTGGCGGTCCGCGAGGGGCGGGATTCCAGGCGGGTCAGGTTGATGCCTTCGTCCCGGAAGGGGGACAGCACTTCGTACAACAACCCCGGGCGATTTTTGCCACTGATCATCAGGCTGGTCTTGTCGCAGCCGGAGGCCGGCGTGTCCTGGCGACCGATGATAATGAAACGGGTGGTGTTGTCCGGGCGGTCTTCAATGTTGCGTTGTACGGCAATGAGGCCATACAACTCTTCCGCCATTTCCCCGGCAATGGCCAGGGCATTCCACTCGTCTTTCAAGCGGCGGGCCGCTTCGGCATTGGAGCTGACCGCGATCCGCTCCACGCCGGGCATGTGGGCGTCCAGCCACTGACGACACTGGGCCAGCGTTTGCTGATGGGAGTACACACGGGTCACCTTGTCCTGGCGAGTATGCTCACCGGCCAGCAGGTGATGGTGAATGCGCAGCTCTACTTCCCCACAGATTTTAAGACTGGAGGTCATGAAGGTGTCCAGGGTGTGGTTCACCACCCCTTCAGTGGAGTTTTCTACTGGCACCACGCCGTAGTTGGCAGCACCGGATTCCACTTCACGGAACACTTCATCGATGGCACCCAGCGGCAGACTCTCCACTGCATGACCAAAATGCTTAAGCGCGGCCTGCTGGGTAAAGGTGCCTTCCGGTCCCAGAAACGCCACCTTCATGCGCTGTTCCAGTGCCAGGCAGGCACTCATCACTTCCCGGAAAAAGCGTGCCATGGTTTCGCCATCCAGCGGCCCCTGGTTACGCTCTTTCACCCGACGCAGCACCTGGGCTTCACGCTCAGGCCGGTAGAAAACCGGGTTGGGATCGGTGGCCGTTTTCACCTCGGCCACTTTATGGGCCAGGGTGGCGCGCTCGTTGAGCAGGTCCTGAAGTTTTTGATCCAGCTCATCGATCTGGTTACGCAAGTTGTCCAGGGAATCGGTCATATTGCCCTCGCAAGCACGCTGCACGCTTCACGCAACACGCGAACAGGCGTGGGAGCGTTGGTTACGATCTGGCGCCAACCGTTCAAATTCATTGTCCTACCCACCTTTTCAAACAATTCACTGCGCTTCCCGTTACTGCAACCCTGCCAGGCATGGCGTGGTGCATGGTGCGTGAGGCGTCTAGGCGTTCTTTTTCTCAAACTCTGCCATAAAGGCAATAAGCGCATCCACCGCCGCTTCCGGCACCGCGTTATAGATGCTGGCGCGCATGCCACCCACGCTGCGGTGGCCTTTGAGATTCAGCAGGCCAGCTGCCTGCGCCTGATCCAGAAAGGGTTTATCAAGCCGATCGTCTGCCAGCACAAAAGGGACATTCATGCGGCTGCGACTGATGACCTCTACCGGATTGCTGTACAGGCCACTGTTATCAATAAAACCATACAGCTTTTCCGCCTTGCGCTGGTTAATTTCGCCCATGTTGCCCACGCCGCCCTGCTTTTTCAGCCAGGAGAACACCAGGCCTGACAGGTACCAGGCATAGGTGGGTGGGGTGTTGTACATGCTGCCGTTGTCGGCATGGATCTGGTAATTGAGCATGGCGGGCACATTGGCGCCGGCCTTGCCAAGCAGGTCCTTGCGAACGATGACCAGAGTCAGGCCGGCCGGGCCAATATTCTTCTGGGCACCGGCATAAATCAGCCCGTACTGGTTCACATCCACTGGCCGGGACAGGATGGTAGAGCTCATGTCTGCCACCAGCGGGGTGTCGCCCACCGCCGGTACAAAGCTGTATTCCAGGCCGCCAATGGTTTCATTGGGGCAGTAATGCACATAGGCCGGGTTATCAGACAGGGCCCAACTGTCCTGCGGCGGCACGGTACTGAAGTTGGTGTCTTCACTGCTGGCCGCCACGTTGATATTGCCGTAGCGGCCGGCTTCCTTGATAGCTTTCCTGGACCACTGCCCGGTGTTGATGTAATCCGCCGTTTGCCCTTCACCCAACAGATTCATGGGGACCATGGCAAACTGGCTGGACGCCCCGCCCTGCAGGAACAACACCGCATAATCATCGCTGATGCCCATGAGGTCACGCAGGTCTTTCTCGGCCTGCTCGGCAATCTCCACAAAGACGTTATCGCGGTGGCTCATTTCCATGATGGAAAGGCCCAGGCCCCGATAATCGAGCATTTCCTGTTGGGCCTGTTCGAGTACCGCCTGCGGCAACGCCGCCGGACCTGCACAGAAGTTATAGGCGCGGGACATGCATGTTCTCCGTCTAATCAAAGAAGCCCGGCGAAACCGGGCTCGGGGTTGGCTGGTTTTGCGTCGGACGTCCGACGTCTGACGTCCGACGCGTTAAAACCGGTTTATTCCTCGGCGTCGTCGGAGGCGTCAGACTCCGGTGCTTCCGGGGTCACTTCCCCCTCCAGCACCTCGCCGTCTTCACCTTCCTCTTCCTCGACACCTTCCAGCTCGGGGATGGTGGCCAGACCACACAGAGCCTCGCCATCGGCCAGGCGGATCAGGCGAACACCCTGGGTGTTACGGCCCGACGTACTCACCTGATTGACACCGGTACGCACCAGGGTGCCCTGGTTGGAAATCAGCATGATGTCTTCTTCGCCGAACACCTGGGTGGCACCGACCAGCTCACCATTTCGCTCGTTGATCACCATGGCAATCACGCCCTGGCCACCACGCCCCTTGGTGGGGTAATCGGTGAGCGGAGTACGTTTGCCGTAACCGTGCTCGGAGGCAGTGAGGATCTGGCCATCTTCTTCCGGCACGATCAGGGAAATAACGTCCACCCCTTCGGCCAGCTTGATGCCACGCACACCACGGGCCAGACGGCTCATGACTCGCACCTTGGACTGATGGAAACGCACCGCCTTGCCGTTGCGGGCAACCAGCATGATGTCTTCGTGGCCCTGGGTAATGGCCACGTTCACCAGATGCTCGCCTTCCTGCAATTTCACCGCGATCAGACCGGAGCTGCGCGGACGGGCGAAGTTGGCCAGCGCAGTCCGCTTGACGATACCGCTGGAGGTGGCCATGAAGATAAAGGGTCCGGGAACGGTATCGGTTACCGCCTCGGCTTCACCTTCGACCTCACTATCCACTTCGTCTTCAATAACGTCCGCCGCATCATCTGCATCGGCAACGTCTTCTTCACCACCCGCTTTCTGCTGGCGCACCATTTCCGCGTCCAGACGCAGAATGGCCGTAATGCGCTCTTCATTACCCAGTGCCGGCAACAAATTCACAATCGGTTTGCCGCGCGATGCCCGGCCGCCCTGGGGCAGCTCAAAGGTACGCAGCCAGAACACCTTGCCGGCATCGGTAAACAGCAACAGGGTATCGTGGGTGCCGGCCACCAGCAGGTGCTCGACATAGTCTTCGTCTTTCAGCTGCCCGGTGGACTTGCCACGACCACCACGCTTCTGGGCGCGATAGGTGTCGATGGGCTGCATCTTGGCGTAACCGCCGTTGGACAGGGTCACCACCACGGTTTCTTCGGCGATCAGGTCTTCCATGCTGAAGTCCTGACGGGAGGCCACGATTTCGGAACGACGCTCGTCGGCATACTCCTCACGCACCGCCTGCAGTTCTTCGCGGATCACTTCCATCAGACGCTCGGGGTTACCGAGGATCTTCAGCAATTCAGCGATCTGCTCCAGTAGCTCCTGGTAGTCGCTGATCAGTTTTTCCCGTTCCAGCCCGGTGAGCTTCTGCAAACGCAGATCGAGAATCGCCTGGGCCTGTTCCGGGCTCAGGTAATAGAGGTCTTCGCGCAGACCGTACTGCTCTTCCAGTCCGTCCGGGCGAGCCGCGTTTTCGCCGCCGGCTCGCTCCAGCATCTGCAGTACATCACCGGGCTTCCAGCCCTTGTCCAGCAGCTTGGCTTTCGCCTCGGCGCCGCTGGGGGAAGCCTTGATCAGCTCGATAACCGGATCGATGTTGCTCAGGGCAACCGCCAGACCTTCCAGCAGATGGGCCTTTTCACGGGCCTTGCGCAGCTCGAACACGGTGCGACGTGTCACCACTTCCCGGCGGTGGCGGATAAAGGCATCCAGCAGCTCGCGCAGGTTAAGAATCTTCGGCTGACCGTCTACCAGTGCCACGGTATTGATACCGAATACCGATTCCATCTGGGTCTGCTGGTAGAGGTTGTTGAGCACCACCTCGGCATTCTCGCCACGGCGCAGCTCGATCACGATGCGCATACCTTCCTTGTCGGACTCGTCGCGCAGTTCAGTGATGCCTTCAATTTTCTTGTCTTTCACCAGCTCGGCGATCTTCTCGATCAAGCGTGCCTTGTTCACTTGATAGGGAATCTCGGTGACGATGATGGCTTCTTTGCCGCTCTTGTCGGTGGCCTCGATCTCGGCG
>NZ_LWEZ01001288.1:0-810 GCF_001634945.1 Alcanivorax sp. HI0044 | reverse complement strand
CGTATTTTCACTTTCCTGTTTCTGCTGTTGACCGCAGTCGCTTTCGTCGGTTTTGTGGCGTTGGGTGTCTGGCAGGTGAAGCGGCTGGCCTGGAAAGAAGATTTGATTGCGCGGGTGGATGCCCGGGTGCATGCCGAAGCGGTGATCGCTCCGTCGCAACCTGGCTGGCCCTCTGTCAGTGAAGACACCCATGAGTATCTCCATGTCAGTGTGAGCGGCCAGTATCGGCCCGGGGCCGTTGCGCTGGTTTCTGCGGCGACGCAAGCGGGGCAGGGCTATTGGGTGATGGCGCCGTTGCAACGGGCCGACGGCAGCTGGGTCTATGTGAACCAGGGGTTTGTGCCCCAGGAGAAACGGGGTGCGGCCCAGTCGGGCGAATATACGCCGGCAGAGCCAGTCACCGTCACCGGGCTGCTGCGCCTGAGCCATCCCGGTGGCGGTGTGTTCCGGGACAATGTGCCAGCGGAAAACCGCTGGTATTCCCGTGATGTGCAAGCCATGGCCGAGCGTCAGGGGCTGTCGCCGGTGGCGCCGTATTTCGTGGATGTGCAGGCCACAGTCAGTGAACTGCCGGTGGGCGGGCTTACCGTCATCCAGTTCCGCAATAACCACCTCGTCTATGCCATCACCTGGTTCGCCCTTGCCTTTGGCATGCTGTTGGCGGCCTGGCTGGTACTGCGGGATTCACGCCGAACGCGTTAGTGTAGGTCGCCGCTGATTGTGTGACTTATGTCGAGTGCATTTTTTCACCAATCAAGGCGCTTTTCTGCAGGCATAGTGGGTCTACGTCAAAGAAAAGCAACACTGAGT
>NZ_LWEZ01001287.1:0-2509 GCF_001634945.1 Alcanivorax sp. HI0044 | reverse complement strand
ACTTTCAACTTTCAACTTTCAACTTTCAACTTGAAACCCCTCCCCCTTCACGTTTTGCTGGCCGTGCCAGCTTACACTGTCCATAGTGCAAGGCAGGAAAAGGCGGAACGGTTGTGATCATGACACTTTCTCTGGGGCGTTACCGGCGGCTGATCATGTTGGCCATGGTGCTGGCGCTGGTCCTGATTACCGTGGAACTGACGGGCCTGCGTGAGCAGCTGTCGGTGTCGTTCCTGCGCGCGCAACTGGAGGCCAATCCGGTTTCCGGTTTCATTGCCTTTGTGGTGGTCTTCGTGATCGGCAACCTGATTCAGCTGCCCGGCTGGATCTTTCTGGCGGCGGCCATCCTGGCGCTGGGAACGGTGATGGGCGGACTGGCGACCTATGTGGCCGCCTGTGTGTCCTGCCTGGTGACCTATGTGCTGGTGCGCGGTCTCGGCGGCAGTGCCCTGCGGGATATACAGAGCCCCCTCGCCAGGAAGATTCTGGCACGGCTGGACAGCCACCCGGTGCGCAGTGTCGCCTTGCTGCGTTTGTTGTTTCAGACCATGCCGGCGTTGAATTACACGTTGGCGCTCAGCGGGGTGAAGCTACGCCATTACATGCTTGGCACGCTGATTGGCTTGCCGGTGCCGCTGCTGCTTTATTGCATCTTCTTCGACCGAATACTGCTGCTGTTACCGATCGGGTAAGGCCGGACACATGGCCTGCCGCAGGGGCCCGCCTGCAGGCGATCCGAGCCCAAGCGAGGTAAGGATTCCAGAAGCGAGTTTCGAGTAACGAGTTTCGAAAATCTAACAGCGACGACCAGGCCCCGGGGTTGGGGTTTTGCCTTTCGCAACTTGTTACTCGATCCTTGCCTTGCCCAGGCCCGAAGCTGCCCTTTCAATGCCTCAACAGCGCACTCAACGAATCCACCACTTCCGCCCACTCCGCGTCTTCGCGAACCGCCTCGGCGAGAAATCGTGCCTGGGATTCATTCCAGAACGGTGCCTGATGCAGGTGCATGCTGTCGGTGAGTGTGCCGCCATGCTGGTGGATGAAGTCTTCAATATCGGGATCGCTGCTGGCCAGCCCGAGCTGATCAAACAGGGCGTTGAGGTCGTGGGTCGCGGTATCCATATCGCTCTCCCTTATGTTGCGAAAATAAGGTTGCCAGAATAAGTGTTGCGAGATTAACGCAGGCGCACATCTGTCCGCCCACCGTCTGTTCGATGGTGCGCTTTTAAAGCCGCCCTGTCTCCCCTCCTTTCGGAGGGCGGCACCAACAAAAACGCCCGCACAAGGGCGGGCGTGTTGCATGAAGCGTGGTGCGTGGGGTCAGGCAATATCCAGGATGCCGTCCATTTCCACGCCGGCGCCTTTAGGTAGTGCCGCCACGCCGATGGCCGCCCGAGCCGGGTAAGGCTGGGTGAAATGCCGTGCCATTACCTCGTTGACCAGCGCAAAGTGGCTCAGGTCGGTGAGGAAGATATTCAGTTTCACGATGTCCTGCAGGCTGCCGCCTGCGGCTTCGCACACCGCGATCAGGTTGGAAAACACCTGCTCGATCTGCGCCTCCATGTCGCCTTCAACCAGCTCCATGGTTTCCGGCACCAGCGGAATCTGGCCGGACAGATACACGGTGGAGCCTGCCTTGATGGCCTGGGAATAGGTGCCAATGGCTTGCGGAGCCTTGTCGGTGCTGATTACGGAATGGTTGGACATGATGTGTTCTTCGTCAGTTATGCCCCCGGCCACGGCCAGCAGGCGAAAAAAGGGAAGCGGCTATGCTTGCACGGGTTAATACCTGCACGCAATAGCGCGGAGAAACCGCCAAGAGTGCCTTGGCATGTTGCGTGAGGGGTGCTGCGTTTATCAAAGCCGGTGGATGCGGACGATGCTGTCCAGGGTGCGCAGTTTCTTGATGATGCGGGCCAGGTGGATGCGGTCTTTTACCGTCATGGTCACGTTCAGGGTCGTGAGGGTGGGGTCTTTTTCCGCCATATCGATGGTGTCGATGTTGGAGCCCAGTTCCGACACGCTGTTGGCCAGGGTAGCGAGCACGCCGCGCTTGTTGATCAGCTCGATGCGCAGGGCGGCGGTGAATTCCTGCTCTACCTGTTTGTCCCAGCTTAGCGCGATGCATTTTTCCGGCGCATTGCGCATTTCCGCCAGCAGGTTTTTGCAGGTATCACGGTGGACTACGATGCCGCGCCCGGCACTCAGGTGGCCGATGATGGTATCGCCGGGCAGCGGGCAGCAGCACTTGGCGTAGCTAACCATCAGGCCTTCGCTGCCACGAATGGCCAGTGGTCGGCGGTCATCTTCGTGCTGGCGCTCGTCGTCATCGCGAGCGCCGGCCAGCTTGCGCGCCACCAGTGGTGCCAGGCGGTTGCCCATGCCGATATCTTCCAGCAGGTCGTCCAGCTCCACATAGCCGTTGCCGGCCAGCTCGCTGACCACTCGCTCAATGGGCAGATCGTCCAGGCCCATGTCGTAGCTGTGCAGGGCTTTCTCCAGTAGCCGC
>NZ_LWEZ01001286.1:0-3769 GCF_001634945.1 Alcanivorax sp. HI0044 | reverse complement strand
CCCACTAAAACGCGCCATTGTAGCAGTTGCCCGGGCGGCGGCTACACCATGGGCACGATTTCGCCACCTTTTCACATTGCTTGAACATTTCTGTGGCGGCGAAGTCGAGGCGTTTCAACGTATTATAGGACAGAATCGGACACATAAATGCCCGAATGGTTCCCGAGAGAACATGGAAACCGGACGCATTCTCGATAGAACGACAGAAGAAGAAAGGCGCTCACAGGAGCCAGAGGCGGCCCTGCGAGCGATAGGTCATGAAGGCACTGAGAGCACTGAAAGCGCTGGGAACTAGAAAATTGAGCAGCCAGAACCGCCGAATTTCTTTTTCACCTGGGCCATACAGCCGCGCATCAGCAGGCCAAAGGGATCGCCGGGCAGAGTTTCGCAGACCTTCTTGGCCGCATAGGCCTTGGAACATTCCGTGGCCGTAGCTTCCAGGGTGTTGCCGGCCACCGGTTGCGCCCCGACCTGCCCGCCCGGGGCGGCGGCCGCCATCAAAGCCGCAGATCCCCCCGGTGCCGCCTTCGGCTCACTGGCCTCGATCATCGCAGCCACCACATCGGCAGGCAGCCCCTCTTTGGTCAACCAGCTGGATTCTTCAGGCGTAAACAAGGCATAGGGCTGGCCCGCAGCCTTGATACTCGCTGCCATGGCCGGTGCCGAACGCTTGCGATAGGTTTCCTTGAGCACATCCATCACCCGTAAATCCGCCGGCCCGATAAATAAAAGCCGTTCATTACCGTGAATGTCATCCGCGAATTCAGGGTGCCTTTCGACAATCGCCGCATAAGCTTTGAGGCGCTCATTACGTTTTTTCCCCGCCAGCACCTCGGCCAAATGGGTGGACACCAGCGGGCGATAGAATTTCAGTTGCGGGTTATCCAGCGCGGCGGCCAGCTTATCCACATCCTTTGATTTCTTGAGCGAGTCATACAGCGGCTCTTCCGCAACGATGCTTCGCGTCAGCTTTTCTTCATGGGAGAAGAACGAGGCATACCAGGCCGCATCGGTGACTTTCTGGGTGCCACGTAATTTCCCTAGCGGAAACCAGCTCATGAACAATGTGCCGCGGTAGTGAGCGTTGGCGCTATACACCAGCTCCCCTTCCGAGCGCATTTCAATGGTCGTATCGAAGTGCTGCGGTGACACCACAGGAACCAGACAAAGACTGAAAGTACAGCCCAGCGTCGTCACCAGCACCGTCGCAACCGTTCCCACGCTATTCTTCGGGCGATGGCGCGTTACCGTGATATCCAGCGGCGGCATATCACCATCATGCAACCAGTAATCCGCCGCCCGCGCCATTTCATCATTGGCACTGCTTCTTGGCTTCTCGTCAAAGGCTCTCTGGATTCTTTCACTGGCCCATGGGTAGGCATTATAAGTCGCCTTACCCTTGGCATAGGGAATAATCGGATTATTCGGATTGGTGTTGAAAAGATCAATCGTGTCCTGCGTGATGGGTGTACCCTGCTCCGTGTAGTAATTCGCAGACATACAGCCACTTAACAAGCTCACACCCATCGCGCTGGCTGCCAGCCCTTTTAGTACCCTTCTCATAGTGTTCCCCGATACTGATTGTCCGTACGCCACTTCCCCCAATGAAAGCAGCGCTGTCCCAAGTCACAGGAAAATAACAACACTGTCACAAAACCGCATCCCCCATTTGGGGGATAGGTCAGCATTGGTCATTTAGTCAGGACCGGATTCACCGCTATACTGGCCACCGCATATCCCACCCAACCGGGCTCTTCACAACAGGATTCTCCATGGCTACCTACCGACACGATGTACTCATTATCGGCTCCGGCGCTGCAGGCCTCACCGCTGCCTTGCGCCTGCCGGATGAGTGTCAGGTTGCCCTGCTCTCCAAGGGAGAGCTCACCAGTGCCAGCACCTACTACGCCCAGGGTGGCGTGGCCGCGGTGCTGGATCAGGAAGACTCACTGGAAAGCCACGTGGCCGACACCCATGTGGCCGGCGCCGGCCTGTGCCACGATGATGCCGTGCGCTTTACCGTGGAAAACGGTCCCGACGCTATCCGCTGGCTGATTGATCTGGGCGTGGACTTCACCCGCTTTGACAGTGGTGACGGCAGCAAGCTGCCCTACCACCTGACCCGCGAAGGCGGCCACAGCCACCGGCGTATCATTCATGCTGCCGACGCCACCGGCAAAGCCATTTCCGGCACATTGATTGAACAGGTCTGCCAGAAACACAACGTGACCCGTTTTGAACACCGGGTAGCCGTGGACCTGATCGTGCAGGAACACGACGCCCCCAACGGGGAACAAGGCAAAGAAAAACGCTGTTGCGGCGCCTACGTGCACAACATTCAGACCGGGGAAACCGACGTTATTCTGGCCCGCTCCGTGGTACTGGCCACCGGCGGCGCCTCCAAGGTGTACCTGTATACCTCCAACCCGGATGTGGCCACCGGCGATGGCATCGCCATGGCCTGGCGGGCCGGCTGCCGCGTGGCCAACATGGAATTCATGCAGTTCCACCCAACCTGCCTCTATCACCCCAAGGCGAAAAGCTTCCTGGTCACCGAAGCCATTCGCGGCGAAGGCGGACACCTGCTGCTGCCCAATGGCGAACGCTTCATGAACCGCTTTGATGAGCGCGGTGAGCTTGCTCCCCGGGATGTGGTGGCCCGGGCCATTGACCATGAGATGAAACGGCTGGGGGCAGACTGCCTGTATCTGGATATCAGCCACAAGCCGGCGGACTTCATCATCGAGCATTTCCCCACCGTATACGCCAAGTGCCTGCAGCTGGGGCTGGATATCACCCGCGACCCGATTCCCGTGGTCCCCGCCGCCCATTACACCTGTGGCGGCGTAATGATCAACGAACATGGGCAAACCGACCTACCCGGCCTCTACGCCATCGGTGAAACCAGCTTCACCGGCCTGCACGGCGCCAACCGCATGGCCAGCAACTCATTACTGGAATGTTTCGTCTACGGCAAAGCTGCCGCCGACCATATCGGCGCACACCTGGATGAGATACCCACACCCCGGGACGACAATGAATGGGACGAATCCCAGGTCACCGACTCAGACGAGGACGTGGTCATCAGCCACAACTGGGACGAGCTGCGCCGCTTCATGTGGGATTACGTGGGCATCGTGCGAACGGAAAAAAGACTGGAGCGTGCCCTGCACCGGGCCGAACTGCTGAAGAGCGAGATCGCCGAGTATTACAGCAACTACCACATCAGCAACGATCTGCTGGAGCTGCGCAACCTGGTGGTGATCGCCGAGCTAATCATCCGCTCCGCCATGCAACGCAAGGAAAGCCGCGGCCTGCATTTCATGCGTGATTTTCCCGGTGTGAATGAAGAAACCAGGGACACGATCCTGACGCCGCTAATCAGTTGACAGTTGATAATGGACAGTTGACAGCGGCGCGATATGAAATGGGTGGAATCTGAAACGCAAGAGGCCGCGCCCACACGGTGGGCGCGACCTCTTTTCGTTCTGAAACAGAAAGCGTTAATGGAATGCCCCGGAAAAAGTAGACACCTTCATTTGGAGAGAAGGTGTCATGAAATACAAAGCCAAGCGCTACTTCAGCGATGATTTCAAACGCGAGGCCGTGCAGGCCTCGCTATCCACCACGCAGACACAGTCCGCACTAGCTGGCAAGCTAGGCATACACCCAAAGTTGTTAAGCCGCTGGCGAAGAGAATGGATTGTGACCAAGAAACCGTCTGCTAAATCCGTCCAGAACACGGGACCCGATAAAAGCCTCAAAGACC
>NZ_LWEZ01001285.1:0-543 GCF_001634945.1 Alcanivorax sp. HI0044 | reverse complement strand
CCGCGATGAAGTCAGGGTTTCAGGTTCAACTATAAAAATACAAGAGGGACTCACCATGAAGCGAGCAAAGCGCCCGGTAGTGGCATCCGTACTCGCCTCCACCATGCTGTTTGCTGCCATGGCGCCCGTCACGGCACAGGCGGCTGAATCACAGCTGGATCGGCCGGGGGAAATGGCGATGATCGGCGACGCGGTTTTTGCGCGCCCATTGCTGCTGGCATCCACGGTGGTGGGAGCAGGCCTTTATGTGGTCACGCTGCCGTTCAGCCTGCTGGGGGGCAATCCGGGAGAAGCCGGTGAAGTGCTGGTGATGAATCCGGGCAAGAATACTTTCGTTCGTTGCCTCGGTTGTACGCCGGCTCAGCACGAGAGCCTGAAGGCAGAAAAAGAACTGCAGGAAAACGAAAAACAGGAACAGGAAGCGGTGGCCAGCGCAGAATAATCGTTGTTCATTGCACCATAAAAAAGCCCCGCACTTGCGGTAATACCGTTCACTTAAGGTTCTGTGCCATGCCTAAAGCCTTCGCGATGTAAACATCGCTT
>NZ_LWEZ01001284.1:0-36535 GCF_001634945.1 Alcanivorax sp. HI0044 | reverse complement strand
CTCAGAAGCTCGCAGGCTGCTTTACTGCGCGGCCATGGCCGCTCGCCGGAGCAAGCGTTGGGCAGGGGTCTATCAGGCTTATCTGGATCGAGGGCTGGCAACTACCCAAGCGTTAGTCATCCTGGCGCGCAAACTGGTTCGTATCGCCTTCGCGCTTATGAAAAATGGCACCGACTATCAGCCGGCCCCTGCCTCATGAAGACTGGGGTGGACAACATAGAATCTCCTACGGCTAATGCTTTTATCGCGCCGCCTACACAGCCAGCCTCCCCCGCCCTTAGCGCCACGCTGACTTGACCACAGAGCACAGCGGCACTTTCTGTCATTGCCTTGGATTACACACTGTTTACCATCGGAGATGACTCCCAAGTCACCCTATTCCCGATGATATTGCTTCCCGCGCCGGCCTGCGGCGCAGAGCAGAACAACACGATCCCAGGAGGCACCATGAACGCCGCGACCCCGGCTCCAGCCCGTGAAGAATCCGCCCAGACCCGCTGGGACCGCATTCCCGTCATCAAGACCGGTGACGACTACCTGGCCAGCCTGCGCAACCGCGGCACTCGCCTGTTCCTGTTCGGTGAGCTGATTGATGAGCCTGCGGACCACCCCATCATCAAACCCAGCATCAATGCCCTGCGCGCCAGCTATGACCTGGCCATTGACGATCCAGAACTGGCCACTGCCTGGTCACCGTTGATCGACGCTCAGGTAAACCGTTTTCTGCACATCGTGGAATCCCCCGGCGACCTGGTAAAAAAGAACAAGATGCAGCGTCGCATGGGCCAGATCACCGGCACCTGCTTCCAGCGTTGCACCGGCCTGGACACCATCAGCGTGCTGCACTCCGTTACTTATGAGATGGACGAAAAACACGGCACCCAGTACCACCAGCGCTACCTGGAGTTCCTCAAGGAAGCCCAGCGCAAGAACATCCTGATTGCCGCCGGCATGACCGACCCGAAGGGTGACCGCAGCAAGCGGCCCGCCGAGCAGGCCGATCCGGACATGTTCATGCGCGTCACCCGCCGCACCGACAAGGGCATCTACGTCAAAGGCGTGAAAGCCCACATGACCGGTGGCTGGAACCAGCACTGGATATGCGTGCTGCCCACCATGAACCTCACCGAAGGCGACAAGGACTACGCCGTGGTCGGCATGATCCCCGGCGACGCCGCCGGCATTACCTATATCTACGGGCGCCAGAGCTGCGACACCCGGGCCATGGAAGGCGGCGACATCGACCAGGGCAATGCCCAGTACGGCGGCCAGGAAGTGCTTGTGTACTTCGATGATGTGTTCATTCCCCACGAGCACGTGTTCATGGACGGCGAATACGAATTCGCCCAGGAGCTGGTCAGCCGCTTCACTGCCTATCACCGCGCCAGTTATGTCTGCAAAACCGGCCTGGGCGATGTCATGGTCGGTGCAGCGGCATCCATCGTGGAATACAACGGCCTGGAAAAAGTCAGCCACATCCGCGACAAGCTGGTGGAAATGACCCATCTCAACGAAACCATCTACTCTTCCGGCATCGCCAGCTCCCACGAAGCGAAGAAGATGCCCAGCGGCATCTTCATGAATGACACCATGCTGGCCAACGTGTGTAAGCACAACGTGACCCGTTTCCCCTACGAGATTTCCCGCCTCGCCCAGGATCTGGCCGGCGGTATCATGGTCACCATGCCCAGCGAACAGGACCTGGAAAATGAAGAAGCCGGAGACATCATTCGTCGCTTCCTCAAAGGCCGCGAAGACATCCCCACCGAGGACCGCATGCGCATCCTTAGGCTGATCGAAAACATGACCCTGGGCCGCAACGCCGTGGGTTACCTCACCGAATCCATGCACGGAGCAGGCAGCCCGCAAGCCCAGAGAATTCAGATTCTGCGCGGCATGGATGTGGAGAAGAAGAAGTGGCATGCCCGCAAACTGGCCGGCATCAAGCAGGAAGCCTGATTCCTGCTTGCCTGCAGCGGGCGGCCTGCTAAACTAGCGCCCGCCCCGCACAACGGGCATGCCGGGATAGCTCAGTCGGTAGAGCAACTGATTCGTAATCAGTAGGTCCGCGGTTCGATTCCGCGTTCCGGCACCATTCGAATTCCACAAAAAAGCCGCTCCTGATCATCAAGAGCGGCTTTTTTGTGGGCGAAAATCGCCGCAGACGATCGCCGCCAGCGACACTACTACGGCAGGGTTATTTCCCGCCGAAGGCTTTCTGCCAGCCCACGGTAAAGGTGTAATCGGTTTCCATCTGAATGCCGTGCAGGGATTCCTGCACCGGCGCCTTGTACTCCATCGCCAGGCGGTGGCCTTTCAGCGCGCCGCTCTTGCCCAGCAGGTTCAAGCCCACACCAATATCCAGACGCTGGCCACCCTTGGCATCCGGGTCCGCCGCCGGGTTCATCATCGGTGAGATGGTCAGGTCTTCAGCAGAACCGTTAATACTGGTCCACCAGCTCTTATACGCTGCCACAGACACCGATGCCCACGGCGAGACCGGCTTGGCCGCCCAGGCGGTCAGATACTTGCTCGAACCCAACTCATAACCCTGATCATTCTCATCCAGAGGAATGTTGGCACTGACCTGCGCGCCCCAGCTCCAGCTGTCATATTGCTTGTTCAGGGTCAGCCCCGGGCGCAACTCATAGCTGCCGGAGCCCAGCTGCATGGGGTAAGGCAGCTGCAGATCCTGACCCGCCATGGGAATATAGTCTTCTTCCTCGATAGAACCGGTGGGCAGCCCAAACACCATATTCAGGTGCAAGCGGTAGCCATTTTCATCGTAGAACTTGTAGAGGCCTCCGATGCTGGCATCGCCGATCCCTGAGGTTTCCGTATCGAACTCGCCTAGGGTGGTGTTACCCATCATGGTCATGCGGGTCTTGGTGGTCATCTCGTTGGTGCTGTACGGCAACATCGCCATCAGGGTGAGGTTATCCGTGGGCGCGTACATGCCACCAAGCATATGCATGTGCATGGTCATCTCGTACGGCAGGGCTTTCATGTTCATCATGCCCATGCCCGGAATCTCGGCAAATGCTTCATCCGTGCTCAGAGAGTCACTACCGGATTTCGCCCCACTCATGCCCATGCCCATATAACGGTAGGAAAGCATCCACTCACCCTTACCGTGCGTGTGGTCACCCATCACAGAAATCGGCGCATGGCTGTCAGCGCGCCCGCCATCATAGTGGGCAAGCACAGCAGGACTGACAGTAAACAGCGACAGCGATATCGCAGCGGACAAAACGGAACGAGACATGACATTTCCCCGGCATTGAATATTCGCCCGCAAGGATACGGGCCCGGGAAAAAATACCAATGTGGCAAAGTGTCACACCGCTCAAGCGCGAGAGTCAGTGGGCGTGAGCTTACCCGGCTCCTGGTGAAACGTTTTCTGGTATGCCTTGCGATATTGACCCGGCGCACACCCCTGCCAGCGCTTGAACGCATGGTAAAAATTGGCGGTATCGGAAAAACCCAGTTCAGCGGCCAGGCCGTGCATGTCGCAACGGGGCTGGCTCAGGGCCTTGCAGGCATGCTGATGGCGCACCTGATCGCGCAGTTGTGCAAACCGCGCACCTTCTTCCTGGAGGCGCCGCTGGAGCGTACGCGGGGTCATGGCCAGCGCATCGGCCACCGCTTCCATGGTCACCGTATGCTCACCGAGTAGCCGCTCCAGATGCTTGATCACCTGCCCGGTAATACCCGCCGCCCGAGACAGGCCTGCCAGCACCTGGTCCGCAGAACGGCGTAATCGTTCATTGTATTTCGGATAGGCGCGGGGCAACGGTGTGCCAAGCAGCTCGGCACTGAACTGGATGGCATTCTGGCTGGCAGCAAACGACAACGGACACTGGAAAAAGGCGCCATAGCTTTCCAGCTCATCAGGCGATGGCTGGCCGTGCAGGAAGCAGGCGCCAGCCAGGGGCATTTCCGCCCCCAGTAATGAGCGCCCGATGGACACCATGGTGGCCACCACGACTTCGTTGTGTGCCCGCGTGGCCGTAAAGCGCAAGGTCGGGTCCTTGCTGATCACCGATAGCTGCACATTCTTGCCGTGCAGGTCGAGAGAGAAATCCAGGTAGGGAACCACCAGATCCTTATAGCGAAACAGCATGCCGATCCCGTTATCCAGGGTATTGGCGGTAGCCATCAGGTTACCCAGCAAGTCCAGATTGCCATAATGGTTATCCGCCCCCACATGCAGGCCGAATAGCGGATCATCACTTTCCGTAAAGGCGGCATAGAGCAACGCATCCAGCTGCCCGAGGCTGATGAAGCGATCGCTGCGGCCGACAATATCCGCATCGATCCCCACCTGCTCGAACAAGGCCTGCACGTCCAGTTGATCACGTAACGAGACTTCAAGAAGCCCCGGCAAAATCGAGGCCGGTAACAGTGTTGTTGTCATGCTGACTCCTCGCAATCACCCGAAACTAGGCAAAGGCCCCGGGCAGGTCAACAACGTCTGCCGAATTGGCCCGTTTTACCGACTGGAGGTTGGTGCCTACTGTGCGTAATCTAGGGAGCTTTGAATAATGGCTTTGGTGCTATCGCAGTGGCCTGCGTCACGCACTTCCTGGCAGCCCCTTCCACCCAATAAAAACACGGATGCAGCATGCTAAAACGTTATCTGGTCGACGAAGTCACCGACACCCGCGCCTCCCGCAAACAAGCTTTCAAACTGTTTGTCGACGCCGACAACTGGGCCAGCTGGTGCTCGGTGGTCCGCCACGCCCGGTTACTTAATGGTGGCTGGCGCCCCGGTGCCCTGCTGCTGTTTGTGGTCGACCTGCCTCGCCTGCCGCCAGCCCCCGTGGTGGTGAAAGTACTGGAATACAAGGAAAACGAGCGTATCACCTGGGGGCTACAACTACCGTTTGCCCGCATTATTCACCGCTTTACCTTTATCGATGATGGCCAGGGCGGCTGCCGGGTACATCAGGAAGAGTGGACTGAAGGCCTGCTGACCTTGCTGGCCTGGCCCGCCGGCAAAGCCATTCACCGCTTCGATACGCAGTTCGCGGCAGAATACGCAGCCATGTTCTGAAAACGGTCTGTTCGCTGTATACCGTGCAAGACTGAAGCCCCTGTAACGTAAACCGGATACCTCATGACCCATCGATTGTTTAAGGCCTATTGCCGGGCCGTACTGGCACACCCTGTCTTCTGGCTTGTGCTGCTGGTGTTGCTTTGTGGCGTCGCTGCCACGCAGGCCCGCAACTTCAAGATCGACGCGTCGGCGGACTCAATGGTGCTGGAAAACGACAAAGCGCTGGAGTATTACCGCAAGGTTTCCAAACAGTACGGCGGCAGTGATTTCCTGATCATCACCTACAGCCCCAAAGACAAACCCCTGTTCCAACAGAACAGCCTGGACCACCTGCAATCCCTGCAGCAATCGCTCAAGGATGTGGACCGGGTCAGTTCGGTCTACAGCATGCTGGATGTGCCCCTGCTGTTCAGCCCCCAGGTGGAATTCAGCGACCTGGCCAACGACTACCGCACCCTCACCAGTGACGGCGTGGATCTCTCCCTGGCCGAAAAGGAATTTACCGACGAGAACCCGCTCTACGAAGACTTATTGGTCAGTGACGACGGCAACACCACCGCCCTATTGGTGAGCTTCGAACGCGACCAGAAATATTACGACCTGCTCTACAAACGCAACGACCTGCGCGACCAGCAACGCAACGGCGAACTGAACGAACAAGGCCAGCAAGCACTGGAAGCTGCCACTCGCGCCTTCAGTGACTACAGCAGCCAGATCCAGCAACGCACCGCCGGGGAAATCGACCAGGTGCGTGAGATCATGGACCGCTATCGGGACGACGCCAACCTGTTCCTGGGCGGCGTGCCGATGATCACCACCGACCTGGTGCGCTTTATCCGCTCGGACCTGAAAGTGTTCGGCGTCGGCGTGCTGGTCTTCCTGATCCTCACCCTGTTCCTGATTTTCCGCCGCCCTCGCTGGGTGATCGTGCCGCTGGCCTGCTGTGGTGTCACCGTCCTGACAGTCACCGGCTGGCTGGGCTGGATGGACTGGAAGGTGTCCGTGATCAGCAGCAACTATATTTCCCTGCTGCTGATCATCACCATGTCTATCACCATTCACCTCACCGTGCGCTTTCGCGAGCTGCACGAAGAGAACCCGGACGCCAGCCAGAAATGGCTGATCCGCGAGACCGCCGCCCACATGATGCGCCCCAGCATCTACATGATCCTCACCACCATGGTGGGCTTCTCCTCGCTGGTCATCAGCGGCATTCGCCCGGTAATCGACTTCGGCTGGATGATGACCCTGGGCCTGGGCGTGTCACTGATCGTCTGCTTTCTGGTGTTCCCCGCCCTGCTGGCCCCGCTATCCGCCGGCCAACCCCGGCAAGGGCGTGATCTCAGCCGGGAATTGACCCTGGCCTTCGCCGGCTTTACCGAGCGCCGCCGGCCCATTCTGCTGATCGTCGCGCTGGCCGTGATCGTCGCCTCCCTGTGGGGCGTCAGCCGCCTGACCGTGGAAAACCGGTTCATTGATTACTTCCAGAAAGACACGGAAATCTATCAGGGCATGCTTCAGATCGATCGCAAACTGGGCGGCACCACCCCACTGGATATCGTCATCGATGCGCCCAAGGCCACAACCGCGCAAAAAGCCGCCCTCAACCAACCCGCCACCGGCTGGGACGGTGACAGCATGGAGGACAGCCCCAGCGACCCGTTTGCCTCTGACAGCCCTGACGAGGCTGGCAACGCGGATCCCTTTGCCAGCAGTGACCCTTTCGCGGCAGACAGCGCCGATCCTTTTGCCGACGGTGACCCCTTTGCCAGCGAGGCCGGTGCAGACCCCTTCGCGACGCCGAAAAAGGCTGAACCCAACCCGCTCAAGGGCGCTTACTGGTTCACCCCGGCCCGGCTGGGCCAGCTGGTGGACATTCAGGACTACCTGGAATCCCTCCCGGAAACCGGCAAAGTGCTCTCCATCGCCACCACCTACGAGGTGGCGGAAAAACTGAACGGGCGGCCGCTCAGCTATGTGCAGCTGATGCTGCTGGCCAGCTTTATCCCGGATGATTTGCGCAACCAGCTGGTCAAGCCTTACCTGTCTGACGACGGTGACCAGGTGCGCATCAGCGTACGGGTAATCGATTCCGACAAGAACCTGAACCGTAACGAACTGCTCGCCAAGATCCGCACCGACCTGCAAAACGACTTTGGCCTGCAGCCGGAACAGGTGCACCTCACCGGTGCCATGGTGCTCTACAACAACATGCTGCAAAGCCTGTTCGACTCCCAGATCAAGACCCTGGGTTATGTCTTTGCGGCGATTCTGTTCATGCTGCTGATCCTGTTCCGCAGCCTCCCCGTGGCACTGATCAGCATGGTACCCAGCCTGATCTCCGCATCCCTGGTGCTCGGGCTGATGGGCTGGATCGGCCTGCCGCTGGACCTGATGACCATCACCATCACCGCCATCACCATTGGCATCGCCGTGGATGACACCATTCATTACATCCACCGCTTCCACGAAGAACTGCCCAAAGACAACGACTACGTGGCCACCATGAAGCGCTGCCATGGCTCCATCGGTAAAGCGATGTACTACACCTCGCTCACCATCATTGCCGGCTTCTCCATCCTTGCTCTGTCCAGCTTCAACCCCACCGTCTACTTCGGCCTGCTCACCGGCCTGGCCATGCTGGTCGCCCTGCTCAGCAATCTCACCCTGCTGCCAGCACTGCTGATCACCGTCAAACCCAAACTCAGAGCGGGCTAACCCCTCCGCCGGCCACTGAGGGAGCTTGCAAGCAAGCTCCCTCGCCCTTCCTGTCCCTCTGCTTTATCGCAAGGCGGAAATGGCACAAGTAATCGTCGCCACAATAACGCCTCCTTCTAGCCCAATGCTGTTCACTTAAGAGAAGCAGCGCTACGCCAACATCTTCGTCATGCGAGCATGACTTCCCACCAATCCCGAAGTTTGAGGGAGGTTGTGGGAAGCGATGTTTACATCGCGAAGGCTTTAGGCATGGCACAGAACCTTAAGTGAACGGTATTACCCCTCTAGCCGGTTTTTTTGCCCAATAAATGGCAGAATGCCATCAACAGAAACCGGGCGGGGGCTCGGGATACAACAGAGGGAAGGGGTACATCAAGATGTTTCATATTGCAGATTCCAGACCGATGCTCTGGTCAATAGCGTTGCTCTCCGTGCTGGCCTCCGGTTGTACCGGCACCCAATACATGCCAGCGCAAGGCCAACTGGCCGGCCCGGCGACTGCGCCACAAGCGCTGCAAGGTTTCGCGGGCACCGCCGATATTCAGCTGGATCTCCCCGGTGGTTACGCCTCACCCGAGGCTCGCAACTACCCCACCCAGCTCGCCACCAGTGAAGTCAGCCGCTGGTTTGCCGATGCCGGCGAAGACTTAACCGTGAGCATGCATAACGAGAACATCGATGACAGTGGCTGGATCACCATGATCCCTTACTTCCTCACGCTCGGTATTTTGCCCTCCTGGGTAACCACCAAGGGCGAGACCGTCATGGAAGTGAAAGCCGGGGACCAAGTACTGTTCCAGAACCGCGAACCCGTGCAATACAAGTCAGCCCTCTCCATGCTGCTCCCTACTTCCTACCTGGTAGGCAGTCCCGGCACGGAGCAGTACGAAGTCATGACCAACGACCAGCTCAACCGTCACAAGCAGGCGTTGCAACAATTCATTCAGTCCCAGCAGGCCGGCTACGAAAGTGCCGTGTCCGCAGGCACCGTCGACGCCTACCGTCAGTATCTCAACAACAACCCGGAATCCTTCTTCCGCATGGAAACCCTGCGCCGCCTGGCCGAGCTGGCTCCCGCCACCCATGCACTGCCCTATCACCGCGATAACATCGCCATCGACAGCGCCTACATCGTCTACCTGCCCGATGAATACGACATCTGGTTTCTGGGGCCACAAGACATGAAGGTCTACGACGTATTGCGGCTTTCCCGTGATGAAGACAACACCTTGCTAGCCTCACGCATCCGTGCCGCCAAGCAGCCATACAAGGTCTTCAACACGGACGAAATCGCCCTGCTCAAGGAAGGCGGCCTGTCCTCCAACCTTATCGCCGCCATGATTGATGCCAGCGCCAGCAGCCAACCCGGCCCAACACCTGCGCCACCCGCCGTTGCCAGCGCAGCGGCACAGCCCGCAGGCACACCGGCAGAATCCCCCGCCCAGAACAGCATGAGCGACATCGCCGCCCAATGCGCCAAGCGCTACGCCGCCTTCAAAGCCTGCGATCAGGTGCCCTCTTTCGGCGCCAACATCTGCCGCAGCCAGGTGAAAAAGAAATACTCCCACATCGCCTGCGAACTCATTCAATAGTAGGCAAATTCACTGTGGGAGCTTGCCTGCAAGCGATTACCCAGCCGTTAATCGCTTGCAGGGCTATCTAAAAATTGACCACTGACCAAATGAACAGTATATTGATCGTCTGGGTAGCCCCAGGCCTTCATTACTGTGACCCCAGGAAAGCCTGACGATTGATCTCCGCGCCCCAAGGATGGGGCCGGGCTCCCGGGCTTATTTCTCAAAGGCAAACACGAATAAATCGTGTGTCCTTTGTAGGAGCGGCGCTTGAGCCGCGAACCGTGCAAAGCAGGACATCCACCTGATAATTTGCAATCTTGCCCTGCACCACTCAGGGCTCCGGCTTCTCCAGCTCCTGCATCACATAGCCCACCTCGTCCATCTTCTCGGTGAGTACCTGCTGGGCATCAAACAGACCCCGGTTATAGAAATGTGGTCCCAGCTCTTTGGCAAAGAAATCAATCAAGAACTCCGCCTCGAACCCACCGATATCCTGCTGAAGCTCGTCTTCGAAGTACCCCTTGATCTTGCTGACCATGCGGGATTTTTGGTCTGGGGTGAAGGTGATATCGGTCATGGTTTACTCATTGCCGAAGAAGGGTTGGAGCAAAGTGCAAGACCTAACCCCATTCGCCCATCATTTGGCGACCGGTTTTTAATGGCTTTTTTATGCATTTAGCCACCCATGCTCTGGATGATTTTTTTGTTTAATTCCTGAAATGACTTTACAAGATCATCACACGCTACCTTTGATGCACCACAACGTGCCGACATATCTATATAGATAGTGCCATCGCGCTCAATTACTCGTCTCTCAACATATGCTGGATGAGCTGGATGATTTATTGGAGTAAAACTGTACATCACACCCTCTTGAGAGCTGGCGATAGTCCACCCGTTTTTCTCGTAAACACTAAAAGACTTATCGCCTTTTAAATCGTTTAATTTTTCACCAACACTTTGACCTTCTTTATTATGACCGGTATACCCCAGATCCTCGCCATAGACCAAACAGGGCAGCAGACCAATCGCGATTAAAGAAAGTAAGCATTTCATGCTGATTACTCGTTTGATTGCATAACGCCGGCCATCATGCGCTCGTCGCATGCATGGCATTGTTATGTACCGGAACCAATTAGAGCTGCCACTATTGAGGCCCCTGCACTAACAATAGCAACCACCATAGGAATGACAATCTTCCAGCGCTCGGACCTAGAAAGTTGCCTATCATGAATCTCAATAGCCACATCCATGAGCTTGTTCACTGTATTTGAATCTAAAATAGGACGTATTTTTTTCTTGTTTTCGGTAGCATGAGGAAGTACGTACCTGGAAATCAGTGAAACTCGATTCACTTTCCCATCTTCTTCCTCATCCTCGTTCTCAAAGCGAACTCGGAAAAACTCGGGGTGCGCTCGCCCCAGATCAATCCAGCTGTTCTCTGAATCCGGCTTATTTTTTAACTCATCGATCAAACCGGATTCACTGCGACTCGTATATTTGTCATATGCGAGAACCTGTATCAGAGCAAGAACATCTGCCAGGCGCCCCGGCTTTAGATACGACGTTTTCCGCTCCTCGCTCACGATTCCCTCTCCTTCACATAACGCCCGGCTTTGGGGCGGACTTGTAGCCGCGCAGCGGCGGAAAGGCCGTCCAGCCCCGAAGGGGGGCGACAACAGCCGATAGTTATGTAATCTTATCCACGCTCCCGTATGAAGGCGTCACTTCTAGATATTTCGCCATGATATTCAGGAAGGTGCGTACTTAAGTACTGCCTCAGCTCATTTTCATGCTCAGTGGTAGTTGATGGCCCAAGCATAATACCCGCAGACATCAGGCAGATTTTATCGTAAGCCACATCAATAAACTGTATATCAGTTGGGTCATTGTTAATTATGACTTCTTGGCAGGTATTATAAAGTGAAGACCCCCGTCTTGGCCTCAGCTGTTTAATCGGTACGGCTTGCAAAACAAACCTCACTTCCTCTTGGAATTCCCAGAGCTCATTTTTAGTAAGAGCATAGTCTTCTATATAGCCCTGAGTCATCAGGCCGCGTACGTCTTTATACATTTGAATTCTTGGTTGTTCTTTATATACGACTTTGGATAGAAACTCTGTGTCTCGCTCGCCTCTGTGAAACAAAAATACGTAAGCATTTCTATTGGTATGATTTGCAATAAAGTGCTTCTTAAAAAACTGAGGCTTCAAGAAATCAGGCGAAAATTCAATTCTTACTGCAAACGGCGAATTCACATACATCTTCCAAAGCGGAATACTTTCGCGCTTTTGTGATGTCCAGCAACTGACAAAGGTATAAGGGGCTTGGGACTGTGTATCCAACAGAAAGCCCTCTTCAGCATCGTCGACATTAATCAGTGAGTTAAATCGAATTACGCCATTCTCAACAATTTTTTGAAATGTATCAAAACTTGTATAGTGATAAATCTTATCCACTTATAAATACCTTCAAATCCTGCCTTAGACTTCATGCAATCTAGGTTACATAACACCCAAAGCAGCGGCGCGCGTTAGCGCGTCCAGCCCGTAGGGCGATGCTGCCTTTGCTTGTTATGTTTTTCTTGCTCATGACTTTGGCTTGTGGGTCTTGTGAGTCAGCAAATACCAAGTATCCGGCAGCATTTGACCTTGGCTATTTGATGTTGGCTCAATAAACATAAAGCGGCCTTTGGTTCCATTGTGTGAAATAAACTCATCGTAAAGCTCTTGAGCAGAACATTCAGATATCACATAAAAGCAATTTGGGATATCAAACCGCCACGTAAGCACCCGGTCCATGCTGTTCAGTACATTCTTCATCTCTTCCCGGGTTCCAACATTTCCGTCATACATAAACAAATATGCTTTTCTCATGCTTCACCCTCCGGCTTGTGATGATCGAGGGTGTTAAAATCGGGATTTTCTATAGCCTTGGTATCATCAACTTGTAGGGGATAAGGGTCTCCCTTTTGTTGAGCTAGCTCGATAGTTCTCTTTTTAATCTGATAGTCCTCTGACTGCAATTTGTCTCGATCGAAGAATAGTAAAAACAAGAATCCAAATAGTGCGACAACAACAGGCGAACATCCAACTGCTACTATCCAGCTAGACAGATCAGGATAAAGAACCCCCGCAATGAGCGTGGGAATAGTAATAATTCCGCAAAGCCACAGAATTGGATTCAATGCACTTTTGACTGTCAGTCGACCTCCAGCCTCGACAGCCTTACTAAAAATTTGCTCTCTCACATAGTGCCTCGCTATTTGGTTTATTCAGAAACATAACGCAGAGCTTTGCGGCAATTTTGGAGCAGCGAAGCGGTGGAAAAATTGTCCGGCAACAGCGACTTGTTATGAGTTTAGCTTAATAGTCTCAAAGATCTTGATGTACATAGGCTTATTTTCATCGTAATCCTTACGATCAGTTACCACGGTGACGCTGACAAAAGCCTTTCCAACTTCGACTGCTGCTACCGCGTAGTAGGTTGGAACAGACTCGCCCGGCCATACGCCTTCATACTCGCGTAATACCCCGGACTCAATTGAACGCACCTCAGTTTGCGGAGTATAAAAATCCTGTACGGAACTGAATCTGTATTCGGCAAACTCCTGCAAACTTCCACCTTCTTTGCTGTACGCGCTGGCGGTAATAGAAACTCTGCCATCGGGGCTAGAAATTGAAAGGTAGTCAGAGTTGGCGTTTTGCTGCCAGTCTGCGGGCGCCTGCACCTCAAATACGTCACCAGCAGAAGGATAGTATTTCATCTCCACTTCAGCACTTGCCACGGACGAGGCTCCTACCAACCCCAAAATGAGAGCTTTGAGTTTCTTCATACTGATTTACTCTGATCTTCCCCACCAAAAGTAGACACTGATTTACGCACACATCTTCAGGTATTCCTGCTCAACCGTGTTAGGGCTTTTATACCCCAGTGTGCTATGCCGACGGTGGCTGTTGTAGAACATTTCAATGTAGTCGAAGACGCAGGAGTACGCCTCTTTCTTATTCGATACATCCTCGGCATAAAGCGCTTCCACCTTGAACCGAGCAAAGAACGACTCCATTGCCGCATTATCCCAGCAATTCCCTTTTCGGCTCATGCTAGGTCTTATCTTTTCACTGAGCAACAACGCCTGGTACTCGCCCGAGCGATATTGAACCCCTCTGTCCGAATGCAGTATGAGCCCTGGCTCTACATTCCTGGAGTCCCTTGCCATATTGAAGGCATCAATAATCAGCTGATTCGTAATTGTCGTATCCAGCGACCAGCCCACGATCTTTCGGGAGAATAGGTCCATCACCACAGCCAGATAAACAAAGCCCTTTTCGACTTTGATGTAGGTAATGTCTGATACCCACTTCTCATCTGGACGGCTGGCGGTAAAGTTTCTTCTAAGAAGATTGTCACTGACATGATTGTGGGCCATAACATCAGGGAAATACTTGTAGCCCTTCCCATTCCTGGCCTTAAGCCCACGTTTCGCCATCAATTTGGCAACCGTATTCTCGCTGATATCACAGCCGCTCTCATTTAGCTCGACGGTCATGCGTGGCGCCCCATACCGGGACTTGAAGCGCTTAAAGAGCGTTACCGGCTGGCGCTCAGCCTCCAATTGGCGGAGCTGACGTGGACTAGGCTTCCGATTACGCCACTTGTAGTATCCAGACCGGCTCACGCCTGCCCAGCGGCACATCTTGGTGACCGGATACTGGCCACGTAGCGATTCAATAAAGGCGTACTTCACCACTTGTCTTTGCTGAAGTACGCCGTCGCCTTTTTTAGGAATTCATTTTCCTCTTTCAGATCCACGATCTCTCTTTTGAGCGCGCGCATCTCTTCGCTTTCCTGCCGGGAGTAATCAACACCTTGCATGCTATTGAACTGCTTATCAGAAAGTCGTTTGTACTGCCTGCGCCAGTTATAAATCTGACCAGGGTGGATACCGAGCTCACGAGCCACCTCCACGGCGCTGGTACCTGGATCTTCCGATCTGCGCACCGCCTCCCTGCGGAAGTCCTCGGTGTAGTGGTTGTATTTGTTCTTACGTTTCTTGGCCATAATAAAACACCTCATTAGGTTGTAGTGAGGTGTCTACTTTTCTTGGGGAACTTGGAGGCATAACGCCTAGCACAGCCGCGAAAGTCGGCCTGCTGCTACTTGTTATGTGCCTTATCATCTGCCCCATTTGCGAACCTAAAATATCCAGGAGGAACTCCCTTGAAAAGCACCATTCCAGAAACATGTGACAATACTCCAATGACGGCAATTCCTAGAAGGGCATACGGGCTGAATGGTTCGAGGAACGAAAAGACAACGATTGCCAGCAAATCGAGCACACACACCACAAATAGAATGCCTGCCAACCCCCGAAATAGAGGCCTTACTTTCAGCTCTCTCCCCATAGCCTCAACCATCTACCCTCACACATAACGCCAGCATTTGCGGAAAATTGGAGCGTAGCGGAAATTTATCCGCAACATGCTCTTGTTAGCCATCGCTTCCGCCTCGCCCCCAGTAGTTATCAGCTTCCTGAGGAGTGCGGCCCTTTAAGCTCTCTTTCCATGCAGGGATGACCTTTTCTACATATACCCTAGAGAACTTTTTAATGCTGCCACCCTTAAGTGATTTCCTATAAGCCTTTGAAACAATGCCCTTTTTTTCCAGCCCCGAACTAAACCTTCTATCCATAGGAGGGTAGTCGCCATCTGTTTCAACCGCCAACATACAAATAACAGTTGGCACTCCTGCCCCGTTAAACCGCTTCGCCAAACCGATGAAGTTCTCTATGTCTTCTTTCGTTGCGCTCACCGCATCCGGCATTCCTTTTGCTAGATTGGAAATTTCAAGCAATCCACTAATCGGCACAGGTGGCACGTTTTTCTTTGCCGCATCAACAGACATCAACCTAGAAATTGTCTTCCTTTCTGAATCGCCAATTTCAGCTGAGTCTATTCCATACCTAGCATCAAAATCCCAGATGCTTTTTTTATATGGTGAATCCATTTCTCCCCTCAAGCTGTATTCTGGCTAACGCCCAAAGCAGCGGCCGAGCGTAGCGAGGTCCAGCCCCGAAGGGGCGATGCTGCCTTTGCTTGTTAAGTGCTTGCTCATTTGCATGCTAAACACTCAGCCTGATTGCTTGTAGAGTACTCCGCATACCAATAATGCGGATCATTTATTTTTCGGTAATCTAGGCCGCTATCTTCATACGAGTGATGAAAACGACGCTTTAGAATAACTATTTTCTTGCATTTGGGTGGCCAAGCTGATTCCTCGGCAATTTCGTTGCCTCGAGCCAGCTCTGACTTGAGAATTTCATTCAATTCATTTGATTCGAACAAGCCATGATTCCTTTATGCACTTAACGCCGCGCTCAGCCGCAGCTTACTTTGGGCGCCTTTTGCGCGAAAATGGGAGCGTAGCGACCGCGCAAAAGGTGCGCAAAGTAAGATGTCGGCCTGCAGCGCTTTGTTAAATGTTTTTCTCATACGGTGACGGCGTGCCACCGGACCTCATTAAATTCTTTAATGACAACCTTGAAAGTTACATTTTCAGTAAAAACTAGGAACTCATGTTGCTCACCTTCAGGGATTTTCAGCCATATTGAACTGCTTTGATCAACTGATATCGTTTCTCTGGAAATGCACTTTTTAGCATACCTTGAAGAACATTCTTCTATCCCGTTTAGATCACTAAGGCTTAGATTCCCAGATTCTCTAATATTTTTGAATTCAATTACTCGAGGCTGACTCGTGTCGTAAGCAAGCCTTGACTCTCTATCCAATTGGGGAAATACAGGCAGCAAAAAACCGATGCTCTCTGAGCGTCGCTTATATGGAGCAGAGCAGACCTGGATAGATTCCTTTGAACCTCCTGAAAAGCACCAAATATTCTGAAAATCGTCGTAATCTTTAGAGCTATAGTCAACCAGCTCAAAATGGTGATTTCTTGCTGACACAGTACATCCAGAAAGTGCAATTAGAATTGTAATTAGTACGATATTTCTCATGACATTTAACGCTGCGAGCAGCGGCGCGTGTTTTTGCGTCCGCTGCCTTGCCTGGTTAAGTGGCGACACACCACCCTACCTAAGGGCAAGATGTGAGCCTGCGAACCAGACCTAAATTTTGGCACCCGCAAGAAATGAAGACTTGAAGACACCCCCAACCTGAAATGTGGCCGCCCACAACGAACGGGATAACCTAGCCACAACCTCTTATTTTTCTAACGGCACCCGAATGCTCACTTATGGCACCGACTTGGAATCTTGCGCTGCCATAAAAAAGCAGAGCCATTTAACGCTGCGAGCAGCGGCGCGTATTTCGCGTCCGCTGCCTTGCCTGGTTAGGTTGGCGACACGCCACTGCCAACTACTGGCACGATGTGAGCCTGCGAACCCAACCTGAATTTATGGCACCTGCAAGAACGCAGACTTTGCAGCTACCCCCAACCTTGATTGTGGCTGCCCGCAACGAACGGGAAAGCCTTGCCACAACTCCCAACCTCAACAACGGCACCAGGAACGGAACTGCCGGATATGTAACTCGGCACGATGCCTAATGCTGGACTGCCTGCTACTGGCAGTGAATTTCAAACTGCTCTGACCTCAATAAACAGGAAAAGGCAGAGCAACCTAACAGCGTATTCAATTGCAGATGCGATATATCACTTTGCAATATATCCCCGATCCGACTTTCCCCTGAAACCACCCTAAATAACAAGACAATCAATATTTTAGCTAAAAGTCAGGAACCATTCTCATCTGACTTTTCTTGCACTTGCGTGTTGAACGGGAAATTTTGTCGTGACTTTTCTTGCATCGAAAAATCTGAAAATTAACTTTATCTCAGCAACTTACAAAAATCTGTAAGCCATATCCTACATATTCAACTTGTGTGCGGGTGAAAAAGAGAATTTAGGGCGGGATAACCAGGCTGGTGAGAAAGTTAAGGTTGGAGGGTTGATTGCCAAGTTTGTCAGGTTATCTAGCGCGGGGTTCGTCCCTCGAGAGGAACTCCTACAAAAAAGTGCGGGTTGCTTTGACGGTTTGGGTTTTTCGTGTTGCTTGTTGCATGAAGCGTGTTGCAGCCGTTCGCCCACAAAAAAACCGCGCTGAAAGCACGGTTTTTTTTGGGCGAACTGCGTAGTACCTACTGCGCGCTCTTTTCGGCGATCTTCTGTTTCCAGATGACCGGGCCGGTTTTGTGTACGGATTCGCCCAGGGAGTCCACGGCCACAGTGACGGGCATGTCTTCCACTTCGAATTCGTAGATGGCTTCCATTCCCAGATCTTCAAAGGCCGCCACGCGGGATTTGCGGATGGCTTTGGAGACCAGGTAGGCGGCGCCGCCTACGGCCATGAGGTACACGGCCTTGTTGTCCTTGATGGCTTCGATGGCGGTGTCGCCACGCTCAGCTTTACCGACCATGCCGATCAAACCGGTTTCTTCCAGCATGGTGCGGGTGAACTTGTCCATGCGGGTAGCAGTAGTCGGGCCTGCCGGGCCAACCACTTCGTCACCGACTGGATCCACCGGCCCTACGTAATAGATAAACCGGTTGGTGAAGTCCACGGGCAGTTTTTCGCCCTTGGAGATCATGTCTACCATGCGCTTGTGGGCCGCATCACGGCCGGTGAGCAGTTTCCCGGACAGTAGCAGGGTGTCACCGGGCTGCCAGGTCTGCACTTCTTCCGGGGTCACGGTATCCAGATTGACACGCTTGGCACCTTCGTCGTTGCCCCAGGCAATGTCCGGCCACTCTTCCAGGTCCGGTGCTTTCAGGTCGGCCGGGCCGGTGCCGTCGAGGATAAAGTGGGCGTGACGGGTGGCGGCACAGTTGGGGATCAGTGCCACCGGCTTGTTGGCGGCGTGGGTGGGGTAATCCACTACTTTCACGTCCAGCACGGTGGTCAGGCCGCCCAGGCCTTGCGCGCCCACACCCAGTGCATTCACTTTTTCGAACAGTTCCAGTCGCAGCTCTTCAGAGCGGGTCTGGGCACCACGGGCCTGCAGCTCGTGGATGTCGATGGGATCCATCAGGGATTCTTTGGCGATCATCATGGCTTTCTCGGCGGTGCCGCCGATACCAATACCCAGCATGCCCGGCGGACACCAGCCGGCGCCCATCTTCGGAATCTGTTCCAGCACCCAGTCCACCACGGAATCGGACGGGTTGAGCATGGCGAACTTGGATTTGGCTTCGGAGCCGCCGCCTTTCGCCGCCACGTCGATTTCCAGGGTGTCGCCGGGAACGATGGAGTAATTTATCACCGCCGGGGTGTTGTCCTTGGTGTTGGCACGCTTGCCGTCCGGGTCCGCCAGCACCGAGGCACGCAGAACATTGTCCGGGTGGTTGTAGGCGCGACGCACACCTTCGTTGATCATGTCGTCCAGGCTCATGTCGCCCTCAAAGGTGACATTCATGCCCACCTTGGCAAACACGGTGACGATACCGGTGTCCTGGCAGATCGGGCGGCGGCCCATGGCGGCCATGCGGGAGTTAACCAGGATCTGCGCCATGGCGTCCTTGGCGGCCTTGCTCTCTTCTTTCTCGTAGGCTTCTTTCACCGCGCGGATGAAATCCACGGGGTGGTAGTAAGAGATATACTGCAAGGCATCTGCCACGCTCTGAATCAGGTCATCCTGGCGAATCACCGTCATGGGATTACTCCTGCTGGGAAAATAGGGGCGCGTAGTATAGCGCAGAGAGTGAAGGGGGCGGAAATCGGCGGCGGGAGCGCCATGACTAGCCGCCCCTTGCCGCTGACCTCGTTAACACAGCGCTTTCAGTCGCAACGGGTGTTATTGAGCAACCGGATCAGATGACGGTTTACCGCCTCCGGCTGTTCCAGGTGCAGAAAATGCCCGGCATCGGCCAGGGTTTGCAACTCCACGCCACCACTGAAATCGCTTTCTACCAGCGTGTGGTCCAGCAATTTGGGGCTCATGCAGCCATCGTTCTCGCCGATCAGGATCTGGGTGGGCGTGGCAATATCCCGCCCCAGCCAGGCTCTTGCTTTGCGATGCTCTTTTTTCCACACCTTGAACAGGGACCGGTACCAGGCTAGGGCAGCGGAAATCACACCCGGCTCCGCCAGGGTGTGCTTGGCATTATCCAGATAGAGCTCCGGCTCCCAATCGGGAGACCAGCGCCGCCATAGCGCTTCCACGCCATCCAGGTCGCCGCGCTTGAGCCAGGCTTCCGGGGCCAGCGGCAGCTGGAAAAACTGCATGTAGCCGCTCAGCAATACTTGCTCCGGCACTTTCAATAACGCTTGGGGAATCCGCCGGATGGGCGGAATAGACAAGGCACTGAATGAGCAGAAGGTCTCCGGGGACTGCGCGCAAGCCAGATACCCCACCGCGGCGCCCCAGTCGTGCCCAACCAGATGCACACGACCGCCCAGCTGTGCGGCAAAAACCATCAGGTCGTCCACGGCAGCATACAGGGAATAATCACCGTTACCGGGCTGGCAACCGGGCGCATAGCCGCGCAACGCTGGCGCGATAGCCGTATAACCGGCATCCGCCAGAGCATTGATCTGCACCGCCCAGTTTTCATAAGTGTCGGGAAAACCGTGCAACAGAATCACCGGCTCACCATTGCCGGCCATCAAGGCAGGAAAACGCAGGTCACCATTGACCAGCTCTACCTGTTTCATCGTGTTACCTCAAAGTGATTGGAACGGGGGGCATCGTCATGATCGCTGCCCTCTTCCACCAGAATCCTTTCCACTTGTGCCAGCGCCGGGCCCTGGTGCATGGCATCGAGCATGTCATCCACAGCATCGCTGTCGCCTTCCAGCAACGCTTCCACCCGGCCGTCTGCACAATTGCGTACCCAGCCGGTGAGATTGCGACGTATGGCTTCCTGGCGCGTCCAGGCCCGGTAGCCTACACCCTGCACAATACCGCTCACCAGTACATGCTTAACCGTCATGCTTGTCCTCGTGGTCAATGTGGGCAGAGGCCCTGTTCGGCTCTGCATTGTCGTCTGTTTGATTTTCCGGCTCGCTGAATAGCGTATCCAGGCTGATATCCAGCGGTGCCATCATGCCTTCCCGGGCCTGATCCATTCGCCTCTTCAGCGCTGCCTCCCAGGGCAACAGCTCCTGCTGTTGCCGCACTCTTAGCTGGGTATGGGCCGGCCACGGCAGCATGGCCACCAACTGGCCCAGCGACAGGTTACGCAGATCCCGGCTGAGCATGTAACCGCCTTCTTCCGTGCGCCGGATCAGCTTCGCATTTACCAGCAGGTTGCGAAATTCATCCCATTGGCTGATTCCGGATTCCTGCATCACCTTGCGAACTTCCTTGCTGCGCAGCACCTTGCCGTTCTGCTGGCGCTGCCAGAACACATTGAGCAGGCGCACCAGGGCGTGCATGCGCGGCACCTGGCGACGGTGTTCCTGAAAGACTACTAACGCACGCACCAGCTCGGCACCACCGAGCACAATGGTCCAGGAAATATAAATCCACAGCAGAAACACGGGTACGGCAGCAAAAGCGCCATACACCACCTGGTAACTGGGCGCCTGCTTGATGAAAAAGGTAAAGCCGCCTTTCGCCAGCTCAAACAACAGAGCCGCCACCGCCGCCCCCAGCACGCCTTGTCGCAACGGAATCTTGGTATTGGGCACCACCGTGTACATCAGTGTCAGCATGGCGGTGGTGAACAGGAACGGCAGCAAGGACAGCCATAGCCGCACACCGCCCAGGTAGCTCACCGTGTCGCTGAAGATGGCCTGCGAGGTGAGATACGACGAGATCGCCAACCCCAGGCCCAGACAAATCGGCCCCAATGACAGCACCGCCCAATACATCAACAAGCTGGTGAGACCTTTACGCGGGGTCTGCACTTTCCAGATACGGTTCAGGGTTTGCTCAACCGTGCTCAGCATCAGGATGGAAGTGATCACCAGAAACACAATGCCCAACCCGGTCAGGTTTGCTGCCTGTTTGGCAAAGGACTGCAGGTGATCGAGCAGCATATTGCCTGCGGAGGGTACAAAATACTCAAACGCCCATGCCTGGAACTGGGCGCCCTTGTCTTTCAGGGCGGGTACCGACGACAGCACCGCAAAACTCACCGTCATCACCGGGACGATGGCAAACAGGGTGGTATACGTCAGCGCGGCAGCACTTTGCCGGCAACCGTCTTCATTGAACTGGCGCACCAGCAGGGCAAAAAACGCCTTGATGGAATCGAACCGGGCGTGCACCGGAATTACCGGTTGCTCATTCTCCATGCTCTACGCGTCCTCTCTGGTTGACCCCTTGCCACCGCACGTGTGCAGCTTACAATGGCAGCGTTACGAAACAGGATATGCAATCCCATGAGCGACTACATTATCTTCCACAACCCGCGCTGTTCAAAATCACGTCAGACGCTGGCGTTACTGGAAGAGAACGGTGTTAACCCCACTATCGTAAAGTATCTGGACGATATTCCGGATACCGCCACATTGAAAAGCCTGATCAGCAAGCTGGGGTTTGCCCATGCCCATGATCTGGTACGCAACAAGGAAGCGGACTACAAGACCGCAGGCCTGTCTGCGCAAAGCAGCGATGCTGACGTTATCGCAGCGATGATTCAGTACCCGAAATTGATTGAACGCCCCATCGTCGTCAAAGGCGATCAGGCGGTGCTGGGTCGCCCCCCGGAAAACGCCCTGCAGTTACTGGACTGAATCGCCCATGACCGATTATGTGCTGGTGCTTTACTACAGCCGCAACGGCAGTGTTGCCAACCTGGCGCAACAGGTCGCTCGCGGTATCGAAAGCACCGGAATGGAAGCGCGCCTGCGCACGGTCCCGGCCGTGTCTGCCAACTGCGAAGCCAGTGAGCCGGCGATACCGGATCAAGGTGCGCCCTACGCGACGCTGGATGATCTGGCCGGTTGCCAGGGCCTGGCGCTGGGTTCACCCACACGCTTTGGCAATATGGCGGCACCATTGAAATATTTCATCGACCAGACCAGCGAGCTGTGGATGAAAGGCACCCTGATCGGCAAACCCGCCGGCGTGTTCAGCGCCACCGGTAGCTTGCACGGCGGCCAGGAAAGCACGCTGCTTTCCATGATGCCCCCCCTGCTCCACCACGGTATGGTGCTGGCCGGTGTGCCGTACTCCGAAGCCGCCTTGCTGGATACCCAAAGTGGCGGCACGCCCTATGGTCCCACTCACGTTTCCGGCAGCCAGGGTGACCCGGCGCTGACGGAACACGAAATCACCCTGGCACGCGCACTGGGCAAACGCCTGGCGTTACTGGCCCGCCAACTGAAGGCTTCCTGATGAATCTTGTTTTATTCCGTATCAGCTACGCGTTGCTCCTGCTCGTCGGCATCAGCGGCCTGTTCACTCTGGCACCGCCGGACGCGCACATTGTCTCCAGCCTTATCATCGCGCTAGTGCTGTACGGTCCCCTGTTATTGATGATGCCTGCTGCTATCAGCGGCAACCGGCGCCAGGCCACCTGGCTGTGTTTCCTGCTGCTGTTTTATTTCTGTGGCTATGCGGTCCAGCTGCTGGATCCGCCGCCAGTGCGCACCCTGGCGATTGCCAAAACGACCCTGACTGTCATGCTCTTTGTGTTTGCCGCATTACAAATTCGTCAGGGCCAGAATGCTGATTGATGAACGCCTGGAAGTAGAAACACCGGAAGGCGCCATGCTCAGCCTGTCGCTGGCCGGGCCGGTGCCCCGGGCGCTAGCCTACGCCATCGACCTGGCTATTCGGCTGGTGATTTACGGTGCATTGGCCTCAGTGTTCGCGGCACTGGGCAAAGCCGGCATGGGCCTGCTGCTGATCATGGCGTTCGTGCTGGAGTGGTTTTACCCCACCCTGTTTGAAGCCTTCCGCCACGGGCAAACGCCGGGCAAGAAAGCCATGGGGCTGGTGGTGGTTCATGCCAATGGCAGCCCGCTGAGCTTCAACGGCAGCCTGATTCGCAACCTTCTGCGCACCGCCGATGCGTTCCCGCTGTTCTATCTGCTCGGGTTTGTCTGCACGCTGATCAGCCCTCGTTACCAGCGGCTTGGCGACATGGCCGCCAACACCCTGGTTGTCCATATCGAAGAAACCCCACAGATTCAGGAACAGGCTCAGGGTGACACCCTCGCCCCGGACTGGTCCTTGAGCCGGGATGACCAGCTTGCCCTGCTCGCCTTCCATGAACGCCATGACCGCTTTTCCGAAGCCCGCCAGCAAGAGCTGGCGCAACTGGCGTACCCCGAACTGGCACCGGCACTGGCGTTGCAGCGTCTGAATGCCGTCAGCCGTTACCTGGTACAGGGGCCCACATGAAACAGGCCCGTTTCGAACAGCAATACCGGCCGGAATGGCAAGCACTGGAACGCCAGCTCGAGCAGCTGGAGTCCCTGCATGTGAGCAAGAAGAACAAGCTCACCCTGGATACCTTTGTCACCGATTACCGCAAGCTCTGCCACCAACTGGCGCTGGCACGGGAACGAGGCTACAGCGTGCAGCTGCAGCAATTCCTCAACAATCTGGTATTGCGCGCCCATCGCCAGCTGTACCGCTATAACCCGTCCCTGGCAGATCGCATCGGCACCTTTATCGCCAGCGGCTTCCCCCAGGCGGTGCGCCGCCAGTGGCGCTGGCATCTGGTCAGCGCCCTGGCCTTTGTGCTTTCCATGGCGCTGGTATGGGTGCTGGTGCAGCAACAACCGGAAATGATCTACACCGTGGTGGATGAGGCCAGCATTGCCAATCTGGAAAGCATGTACCAGCCGGAAAACCAGGCGGACATGAAGAGCGAACGCAGCGGCGATGACGATGTGATGATGTTCGGCCATTACATCCAGAACAATATCGGCATCGCCTTCCGCACCTTTGCCAGCGGGCTTCTGCTGGGCGTGGGCGCGCTGGTGGTGATGCTGTTCAACGGCAGCTTCTTCGGCGCCGCCGCCGGGCACCTGATCAACGTGGGCGCGCAAGAACCGTTCTTTACCTTTGTGATCGCCCACGGCGCACCAGAGCTGACCGCCATTGTCTTGGCCGGTGGGGCCGGGTTGCGCCTCGGCTGGGCCATTATTGCCCCCGGGCCCTGGTCACGGCTGGACGCCCTGCGACTGGCCGCCAGGGATGCGCTGCCCACCATGTACGGGGTCTTCGCCCTGTTATTGCTGGCCGCCTTTATCGAAGCGTTCTGGTCACCACGGGACCTGGCGCCAACCATCAAATACAGCGTGGGCGCGGCCTGCTGGGGCCTTTTGTACCTTTATCTTTTGTTCGGGGGACGGGATGGAACTCGAAAAGGCTAGCGCCCGCCTGGCACCGCGCAGCCCCTGGCAAGCCGCGGACCTGGGCACGCAGTTTTACCGCCACTGGGCTGGTTCCATTACCCGCGTCTGGCTGCTGTTTACCGCCGTACCCTATGCCCTGCTGTTAAGCATGGCCGCCCTGAACAACAGCCTGTGGCCCCTGTTTATCTTCTGGTGGCTCAAACCCCTGTGGGAACGCCCACTGCTGGCCTTTTACAGCCATGCCCTGTTTGGTGAAACCCTCACCCTGAAAGCCTTGCTGAAACGCTGGCGCAGTTACGCGCTGCCGGGGCTGGCCGGCCAGCTCACCTGGCGGCGCCTGAGCCCCATGCGCAGTTTCAATGCCTGCGTTTGGCAGCTTGAACAAGTGAAAGGCGACACCGCCAGCCAGCGTCTGAAAGTACTCAACAGCTACCCGTCCAACCGGGCGGGCATGCTGACCCTGCTGGTGCTGCACCTGGAACAGTTCATGACGCTCGGGCTAATGGCGTTGCTGTATATGCTGGTGCCCTGGCAATTCAATCTGGAACTCAGTGACTGGTTCTATGACCAGAGCGCATTGCAACTGGTCATCTCCGGGTTGTGTTTCTATCTGGTGCTGTGTGTCACCGAACCTCTCTACGTGGCCTGTGGCTTTGCCCTGTACCTGAACAAACGCACCTGGCTGGAAGGCTGGGATCTGCAGCTGGGCCTCAGCCGGTTGGGCAAACGTCGCCAAGCTGCCAGGAATGTCATCGGGGCTCTGCTACTCATGGCACTGGTGCCTTTCACGGAACCCGCCAGCGCCGCATCAGCACAGTCCCCGGCCACCGGGAAAACAGAACAGCAGGAAGTCATCGAGCTGCTGGCCAGCCCGGAGTTCATGCCGCTGCAAGAAAAGACCGAGCGGCAGTGGATTAATCAGGACGACAGCGAATCCGAGAGCCTGATGGAGAAAATCTGGCGGTTCCTGTTTGATAATCTGGACGATGAGGACGCCGAGACTAACAACACGCCGCTGAATATACCCGATGCCTTGCTGTGGACCATTTTCTGGGCCCTCTTTATTGCGCTGGCCCTGTGGCTAATCCTCAAGGTCGCCAACCAGTTCGGCCTGCGCGGCCACAGCACCCGCAAGCGCCCTGTTATCCCCACCCATGTGGCCGGGCTGGATATCCGCAAACGTAACCTGCCGAAAAATCTGGACCGTGCCGTGGAAGAGGCCCTCAAGGCCGGAGACATCCGCGGCGCCCTGGCCATACTGATGCGCACCAGCTTGGCCGGCATTCTGGCACGTCACCCCGTGGCTCTGGCCGCAGGCAGTACCGAGCAGCAATGCCTGCGCACACTGCAGGAACAACACGGCGATTCATTGCCAATTGCCTACCTGCAGCGGCTGACCCAGGCCTGGATTACTACCGCCTGGGCTCACCGCCCGGTTAGCGCTGAGCAGGTGCGCACCTTGACCCAGCATTGGCAGCAAATGGACAGGCTGGAGGCAAACCATGCGTAAGGCCCACCTGCGCCGTGCTTTCCCCTGGCTGCTTGCCACCCTGCTGGTCGCCATGATCGCGGGCTACTACGCCCTGACCGAACCGGTCACCTACATGCAGCGGGTCTCCCCGGACAGCAGCATCACGCGCAACCCCTACAGCGCAGCCCAACGCTGGCTGGCGCAACGGGGCCAGCCCTCTGAACGCATTCTCAGTGCTGCGGCCCTGTTCCCGTTACCCGACACCCGCACCACCCTGGTGATCGATAAACACCGCGGCATGCTCACCCCCAACCAGGTCAACACCCTGCTGGAATGGGTCCAGAACGGTGGCGAACTGGTGGTGGAAGCCCGCCCGCTCCCGTCGCTTATCGAGGCATCCGATGCCAGTGACGCAGACTGGCAGGACAATGACCCACTGCTGTTCCCGCTCGGCATCACCGTCTGGGACTCCCCCGTGCCCAGCGAATCCATTGAAGAGGATCCGGTCCGGGATCTGATCATGGCCTTGCCCGTTTTTGTGGACAGCCCCTTGCAGTATTGCCTGCAAAGCGACAACGAGGAATTGCGTGAAGGTTGTGCACGGCTGGTCTGTGACGCACCACCGGAGCCCGCGCCTCTTGGGCTGCATGTGGGTGACAACGCACCTGACCGACGTGTGCAGCTTTTCAGCGATTACGTCATCTGGCATGACAGCTGGGATGATGAAGAAGGCGAGACACCACACCTGGAATGGCCAGTGGAAGTGACCGCCTACGCAGACAACGATTACGGTAGCCAGCTGGTGCAACTCGGCTTGGGCAGCGGACAGATTTCCGTGCTAACCGACTTGAGCCTGTGGTCCAACGAACGTCTGCTCTATTTCGATCATGCCTGGCTACTCGCCTGGCTCACCGCGGATGAGCCGGTGTGGTTTGTGCGCTCCGTGGCCATGCCGCCGCTGGCACAGTGGCTGTGGCTGAAAGCCCCGGCGCTGGGCGTTGCCCTGCTGGTGCTGCTGGCCCTGTGGTTGTGGTATCGCATTCCCCGCCAGGGTCCACGCCAGGAAGCCCGCGACGAACACAGCCGCGACTACCTGCAACACCTGCACGCCAGTGGCTATTTTCAGTGGCGTACCGATCAACAGGCGGCTTTGGTGGAAGTGTTACGCGAACAGGCAGAACAACATCTGATCCGTTTTCATCACCAACGTGACAAGGCACTGGCGCTGGCCGCAAAAACACTATCGGTGCCAGCCAAAGAACTGGAAGCGGCCCTGCAGATGCAACCGGAAACCCGGGACCAGTTCACGCAGCAGGTCTCATTATTACAATCGCTGAAAAATTGCAGTCACTGATACGCTCACACAGGTGCAGTGGCGCGGACATACACGCCAACGTCAGTTGCAACGCAAAAGGACAACAGCATGAGCCAACCCGCCACCCTCGCCGATGCGGCCGCCCTGGCCCACGACATTGAAAGCCGGCTCAATCAGGTACTGATTGGCCAGCAACAGGTCGTCCGTGAAGTGCTGATCGCACTGATTTCCGGCGGCCACGTTCTTATTGAAGGCGTGCCCGGCCTCGGCAAGACCCTGCTGGTGCGCAGTCTCGGGCGGGTACTGGAGCTGGACTTCAACCGCATCCAGTTCACCCCGGACCTGATGCCCACCGACGTGACCGGCCACGCCATGTACGACCAGAAAACCGAACAATTCCGCATCCGGCGCGGCCCGGCGTTCACCCAGCTGCTGCTGGCTGACGAGATCAACCGCGCCCCGGCCAAGACCCAGGCGGCACTGCTGGAAGTCATGCAGGAACGGCAGATCACCATCGAAGGCAAAGCCTTTACCCTGAACGAACCCTACATGGTGCTCGCTACCCAGAACCCGCTGGACCAGGAAGGCACTTACCCGCTGCCGGAAGCAGAGCTGGACCGGTTTCTGTTCAAGGTGCTGATTGATTACCCCGGCCATGACGACGAAACCCGGCTGGTGAACATGGTGCTCGACGGCACCATCCGCGCCAGCCTGGATGTGGACAGCCTGAGCCCGGCCACGGATGCGGCCGGCTTGCAGGCCATGAAAGCGCTCAGCAACGACGTGCTAATCGACGCCGAAGTGCTGGACTATGCCCTGCGCATCGTCCGTGCCACACGGGACTTCAATGGCCTGAGCCACGGCGCCAGCCCCCGGGCCAGCATTGCCCTGGCCCGGGCGGCCCGCGTGCAGGCCATGTTCGAAGGCCGTGACTTCGTCACCCCGGACGACATCCAGCAAGTGGCCCGCCCGGTACTGCGCCATCGCATCCAGCTCAGCGCCGACGCAGAAATCGAAGGCCAAACCCCGGAAACCGCCCTGGCCCGTCTGCTTGACCAGGTGGAAGCGCCGCGGCAATGAAGCCTGCACCTCGCCTGCTTCTTGCCGTTGGCCTGTGGGCCCTGAGCGCGATCTTGCTGTTGTTTTTCAGCGGCAGCATCGCGAGCCTGTTGTGGTGGGCGGCCGGAGCGATTCTGGCGGCCTTTGCCCTGCTCGACCTGCTCCATGGCTTGCGCCGTCCGGCCCCATCGGCCGAGCGTATCGTGCCCAATGCCCTGTCCGTGCAACAGCCGCACCCGATCAAGGTACGCATTCCCTCCGCCGAGCTGCCGGCCTCCATGACCCTGGCGGACCATCACCCCGGCGATGACCCGCTCACTGGCCTGCCCTGTGAGCTGGCCCGTGCCGAGCAAGAACTCACCGAATTCACTTACCACTACCGCCCCAGCCGGCGTGGCCCGGTGACGTTCGGTGACCTGGAATTCTGGTTCCCCAGCCAGCTGGGTTTCTGGTCGCTACGCAAAACCTGCCCGGCCCATTGCACCGTGCCGGTGTACCCGGATTTTTCCCGCATCAGCCAGACGCAGCTGGACGCCAACCATTCCTTTCTGCTCACCGGCAGTCGCCTCAAGCCCCGCCGTGGCGAAGGTATGGAATTTCACCAGTTACGCGAGTATCACCCCGGCGACAGCCTGCGTCAGATCGACTGGAAAGCCACTGCCCGCCGCCGCAGTTTGATCAGCCGTGAGTATCAGGACGAGCAAAACCAGCAAGTGCTTATCATGCTGGATGGTGGCCGGCGCCTGGGCATGCCAGTGGGCAAGCTCACCGGCTTCGACCATGCGCTCAATGCCTCGCTGCTGCTTGCCTGGAGTGCGCTCAAACAGAAAGACAAGGCCGGGGCCATGCTGTTCTCCGGCGACCAGCCACGCTGGCTGCCGCCGGTGCAGGGCCAGAATGGTCTCAATCATTTGCTCAACGGGCTCTACGATCTGCACCCCAGCCAGCACGCCAGCGACTTCAGCCTGGCCGCCCGCCAACTGGTACGCCATAGCCGCCGACGGGCACTGGTGGTGCTGGTGACACGGCTGCAACACGAGGATCTGGATGACCTGCTCAGCGCCGTCGGCTTGATGCGGCGCCACCATCTGGTGCTGATTGCCGACATGCTGCTGCCCGAACAGGAAGCCCTGGCCCGTCAGCCGGTGGAGGATTTCGATCAGGCGCTGACCGTCTGTGCCGACGCCCAGGAACAAAAGCAGCGCGAGCAGCTGCATACCCGCCTGCGCCACGCCGGCGCGCTCGTCACCAGCGCCACACCGCAAAACATGCCGCAGCAATTAAACCATCTATATCTGGCACTGAAACGCAGCGGACGGCTTTAGTCGGATTACGCCTTTCAGGCTAATTCGACCTACTTGAGAAGTTGGGTTTTGTCGGTCGAATTAGGCCGAAGGCCGTAATCCGACAACACTAACAAAACAAGCGCTCCAGCGCCTGACCGAGCGGCACAGCCTCACGCTCATACGCTTTTGCCAGCGCTTTACACCAACGCGCCGGTCGCTCGGCGAGGCCTTGCTCCAGCAACGCCTGCGCTTTCGCTTTTACCTCCACCGCAAACGCCGCTTCATCACCACCGTCACCATTCAGGTTATCCAGCGACACCCGAAAATCATGCCCACAAGCGGCACAGAAAAGCGCTTCCAAAGCCTGAGGATAGACTTCCACCCGGCTGAACTCCGCCTGCTGATCCGCACTGCGCCCATCCGGTGCATACCAGTAACCGTAATCTTCCTGCTCGCGGCGTGCCGGACCGGCTACGCACCAGTGGGCGATTTCGTGCAGGGCACTGCGAAAATAATCGCGGGTATAGCAAATTTGGTGGGGACGGCCTGGCAGGTAAACCGGTTCACTGGCACCGCCTACCAGCACGGTGTGGTGGGAATCGAAAAAAGTCGCCCGAAACAGGCGCTCCAGTTCACCACTGACGTACCCCTGTGAAGCGCTTTGCGGTATGGTAGCCGCCTTCGTCTGAACCTGATTCTGATCTATTTCGTTCACCACACCGTTCCGTTTACAACAGTAGCACTTGCCTATGTTATCCCGCCGTCAGGAACTCGCCGCCCAACTCACCCTCGCACTGCCGATTCTGGGTGGGCAACTGGCGCAGACGGCCAACGGCTTTGTGGACACCATGATGGCCGGGCGAGTCAGCGCCAATGACCTGGCCGCGGTGGCCGTGGGCGCCAGTATCTGGGTGCCCCTGTTCCTGTTCATGACCGGCGTGCTGATGAGCGCCACCCCGGTGCTGTCGCGGCATCTGGGCGGCGAAGCTTATCATCGCATCAACCCCCTCGCCCAGCAGGGGCTCTGGTTGGGCCTGGGGCTGGGTGTCCTGTGTGCGCTGATCCTGCGCAGCATTGCCCCGGTGCTGGTATGGATGGACGTGGACCCGGCCATTCGGCCCATGGTCAGCGGCTACCTGGATGCGCTCAGCTGGGGGATGCCCGGTGCCGCGATAATGCTGGCCCTGCGCAGTTATACCGAGGCCATGAATCATACCCGTCCGGTGCTGCTGATCAGCGTTATCGGGCTGATGATCAACATTCCCAGCAACTATGTGCTGATCTACGGCAAGCTCGGCTTCCCGGCCATGGGCGGCGTGGGCTGCGGCTGGGCCACCTCGCTGGTGATGTGGTCCATGGCGCTGATGATGATGATCTACACGCACCGCCACCCGGTCTATCAGCACGCGCCATTGAACCTGCGGCAACGGCATTTTGAACGGGCCAGTCTTGGCTACATGCTGCGCCTGGGCTTGCCGGTGGGGCTGACGATTTTCTTTGAGGTGAGCATCTTTGCGGTCATCGCCCTGCTGATCGGCAGCCTGGGGGCCCAGGTCGTTGCCAGCCACCAGATTGCTCTCAACTTCACCTCCCTGATTTTCATGGTGCCACTGAGTTTTGCCCTGGCCGCCACCGTGCGGGTGGGCCACGCCCGGGGTCGCAGCGACCGGGACGGCATCCGCGTAGCGGTGCAGGTGGCCATGGCCATTACCCTGGTCGTGGGCATCGCTGCCGCCTCCAGTCTGGTGCTGGCCCGCCACTGGATTCCCCGTATTTATACCGACAACGGCTCGGTGATTGCCCTGGCCAGCTACCTGTTGCTATTCGCTGCCCTGTACCAGGTTTCCGACGCCCTGCAGGTGTGCGCCAATGGCTGCCTGCGCGGGTTTGAAGACACCGGTTGGCCCATGGTAATGACCCTGCTGGCCTACTGGGGTATCGGCCTGCCCATCGGCTACGGCCTGGCGCTGACCCACTGGTGGGTGGACCCCATGGGTCCCGCCGGGTTCTGGATCGGCCTGGTGGCCGGGCTGACCAGTGCTGCCGTCTTCCTGGGCTGGCGTCTGCGCTGGCGCCTCGCTCAGCCACTACCGGCACCGCCGACAAGCTCGCAGGAAGACCTGGCCGCCTGAGCCGGGCGCTCACCTGCCTTACAGTTTTTACACCCTGGCAGCGCTTTCATTGTGTTATTTGCATTTTCTTTGCATTGCTTCTGTAGATAATAACCATTCTCATTTTGGTTAGCTTGCCTCTACATTCCTATGTCTCCACTTTCGATTACCTCCCGCACCCTGGCCGCGGCTTTGGGTGGTTATGGCCTTGCGTCCCTGTCGGCCATGGCCCTGGCCGTTACCCTGCCCATGGCCCGCGACCAGGCCGTGATCATTGGCATCATGGTGGCGTTGCTGTTGTGTAGCGGCGCGGCTATTTGGGCGTTTTCCGCCCGCTCAGCCTGGCGGGCCTGGGCCGGCATTCTCGCCCCTGGCGTGCTGCTGGGTGGGCTGTATCTGTGGGGCCTGCCCGCATGAATAAATCATTTCGCCAATCCATGGCCTGGCTACACACCTGGACCGGCCTGTTACTCGGCTGGTTGCTGGTGGCCATTTTTATTACTGGCACCAGTGCTTATTTTCGGGAAGAAATTACCCTGTGGATGCAGCCGGAAGTGCATGATTCCACCCTGCAACCAGGCACCATCGACATGGCTCTGGCAGCATTGAATGCCAAAGCTCCAGACGCCCGCTCCTGGGACATCAGCCTGCCCGGCCCCCGCCAGACCGCCGCCGAGCTGCGCTGGCAACCGGCCAAACCACCTGAAGACGGAAGACGCCATCGCGGTGAACAGATACTCATGGATGCGGATAGCGGCGAGGTCGTTGCACCACGCGCCACCCGCGGCGGCAATTTTTTCTACCGCTTTCATTTTGAACTGTACGGCATCGACCGCCTGTGGGCGCGGTTGCTGGTCTGCCTGGCAACCATGTTCATGTTGATCGCCATTATCAGCGGGGTGATCACCCACAAGAAAATCTTCAAGGATTTCTTTACCTTCCGGCCCGGCAAGGGGCAGCGGTCCTGGCTGGACGCCCACAACGCCACGGCGGTCCTCGCGCTGCCCTACCACTTCATGATCACCTATTCCGGCCTGCTGCTGTTTATGACCCTGATCATGCCCTGGGGAATCGACGCGGCCTATGAGAATGACCGCCGCGCGTTTTTCTCCCAGGTATTTTCCCGCGGAGAAGACGCGGCGCAACCTGGCTCGCCGGGTGAGATGGTGGCGATCGGGCCATTGATCGAACAAACCGAAACCCGTTTCGGCAAACCGGTAGAACGCATTCAAATCACCAACCCCAACCGGGACAACGCGCAGATCACCTTGCGGGTCAACAGGGATCCGGCGGTCACCGATCGCCAGCGCGGTGGCGATCCAACGCAAGTATTCCAGGGCAATACCGGTGAGCTGATCGACACCCACATCCCCGCCAATGATCCGGTGTCACCGGGCTGGCGTATCTATAATTTCTTTACCAGTGTGCACATGACTCGCTTCGCCGATCCACTAACCCGCTGGCTGTTCTTTCTGTTCGGGGTCGCAGGCTCCGCCATGACCGTGACCGGCATGCTGCTGTGGGTGAGCAAACGCACCCAGCAATTACGCCGGGACCAGCAGCCCGACCGGGCCCTGAAAATGGTGAACGGACTGAATATGGCCTCCATCACCGGACTGATGCTGGCCATCGCCGCCTACTTCCTGGCCAACCGTTTGCTACCGGTCACGCTGGCTGCCCGCGAAGACCGTGAGATTCAGGTCTTCTTCATTGTCTGGCTGGTGTCACTGGTGCATGGTCTGCTGCGCCCGAACCGCCACGGCTGGATTGAGCAGGTCGCTGCCGCCTCGCTGCTGTGGTTTGCCATACCGGTAGTCAACATTTTCACCACGGCGTCGCACCTGTTTACGCCTCTGGCCTGGCAACATGCAGCCATCGCCAGTTTCGATCTGGTCTGCCTGATTCTTGCTGCCCTGGGCGGGTATACCCTGTGGCGTTTGCAACGCAAACCGCTGCCGGCAAAAGCACGCCGTGCCCCTGCGCCGCGCCCCTTCAACACAACCAACCCGGCCAGTGAGCAACCTGCCGGAGAATCCCCATGACGATGGCCCCGCCACTGTTTCTGGCGCTGGCTCTGGCCTATGCCGGCCTGACCAGCCTGTCTCTGGCCATGAAACGTCACCATGACCAGGTCATGGGCCGCAAGCTGCGACCGGAACGCGTGCGCTATTACCGGTGGCCCGGCTGGTTGCTGTTGGCATTATCGCTGTGGGTCACGTTGACGGTCTGGCCCCTGGGGCTGGCACTGTTTATGGCCGTGGGACTGGTGGCAATAGCCGGCTTGCCACTGGTGTTTTTGTTGCCGTATCACGCACGGTTGGCAGGACGACTGGCTGTCGCCTTGCCCGTGTTGGCCATGCTGACCTGGTCAACGGTGGCGCTGGTCTAGAGCAGTGTCTCGGCGGATTCCGGGTCGTCCACGCAGGCCGTGGCCAGCAAGTGCCGGTAATAGTCGGCACTGAGCCAGGGACGCCCACTGAGCAAGTGATTCAGATACCAGCGCTCCGGACGCAGATCATCGGCTTGCCACTCGGTATTAGCGATATAAACCCAGGTCTGTCGCTCGCCCTCATCGGTCTGTACTGGCAAGCGTTCACGGCGATAACGGACCGGGTGACCCTCGAACGGATCCATACGTTCGATTTCGCGGTGGTCCCACAGCTGGTACAAGACGCCCTGCACCTCCGGCCCGCCATGGTCCGCCTTCACGATGTTGGCGTAGGCAATCCCTTCTTTGCCATGGGCGCGCTTGTTAAACGCCAATTGCCAACCGGGTAATTGCGCCCGTAACGATTGCCGATAGCGCATGCCCCGCACCGCCATTCGTGCCGGGTTCATGTTCGACCCATAGGCAAAGTAATAATCACACTCCACACATCACTCCTGGTTATTGCTGGACGCCGGATGCCCGACGACAGACGCCTGCATTCAAAACCTGAAAAACTTAAACCCTGGTCGCCATGCTCTCTGCACAAAACACATTACCCATTATTTCCTGAATAATGGCCCTCCCTCAAAAGGAGGCACCGCAAGAGCGAGAGCTCCTTAGCCCATGGGGTTTCACGTCAGGCATCCAGCCTCGAGCGTTAGGCAAAGCGCAGAACATGGCTACCAGGTAATACCACAGGCAGGCGCCCTCTTGCCCACGGCGAGCCCGCTTTATGCCACGCAAACCGGTTATCTGCACCCGCTTGCATGGCATCGCATGACAGGCTAACGTGAATTAACGGGCCGTGCTGAACGATCCGCTGTGATCGTGCTCGCGTCCCCCCAAGGAAACGTACCGGGAGGTGCCCATGTCTCAGGCGAACCGGCAACACCCTGGCGGAAACAATGTTGTTTCCTTCTCTCCACGCCGCAAAGCGGCCAAGCCCCCCATTTTGCGTTTATCCCCGGAATACGATGGCATTGAGCTGTTGTATGCCAATGATCATCACCCTGACAAACTGTTCTCACTGAAAATACTGGCCTGGGCAAGACTGGCCAATGGCGACACCGTGGCCATGGTTCCCTGGCTCAAGGAACCGGTCACCGCCATGGCGCTGGCCGACCCGCTGAATGGCCGCTGGGAAGGTTACCGTCTGCCCGGCAGCGATTACCTGTTCGTGGAGGCACCGGAACACAAGGTACAGGAAATGGATGCGGCCCTGTCGTTCTTCGGCAAGCCACAACCCGGCGAACAGGCCATTCAGGAAATCCCGGATACCATCGGCACCCATGCGGTCTTTTCAGAAGACAACTTCCACACCATCAGCCTGATGGAAGTGGTGAGCTGGAAGCTGTTTGCCGATGGCACCCTGTCGGCCATGGTGGCACAGGAAAACGACCCGGTTGAGACACCGATTCTGCCCGGCGCAGAATGCTTGACCACCGCACAATCGCTACCGGCCTTCCGGTATTTCTTCCAGCACGGCATTGCCAACAAGTTAAAGGAGAGAGACCCGGAAGCACTGGCGGCGGTGGCCATGCTGGCAAAAAGCTGAACGATGACGAATATTCAGGCAGTGCGAAACAACACTGGCACGGGCTAGGCACTGAACCCGGAAAACGAGTTTCTCCGGGCTTCAGGCTAACGGCGATGTTGTGTCACTCAGCTTTTTTTCTTTTCGATCCAGTACAGGTAAAGGTCACCGTCCTGTTCTTGTGTCAGTAGGGTATGACCGAGAAACTGACAAAACTTGGGGATATCCCGCTCGGTAGAAGGGTCTGTGGCCCGCACTTTCAGCACCTCACCCGGCGCCATATCGCGCACTTTGTTATGCAGCATCATGACCGGCTCCGGGCATAGCAGGCCGGTGGCATCAAGGTGGTGTTGCGCATCCAGTGACATCAGGGCTCTCCTCGTGGCGCATGGGCAACCACCGGTGGTTGCCAGAAAAAGGCAGCTATTATAACGACTGCACTGAGAATCGCAGCCAGCAGGAAATGCGACGCGTAACCCAGCCAGGCCACACTGAAACCGCTGGCCAGCGTGAACGCCCCTACCGCGAACAGTTGCACGGACGCTTGCACGGTATAGTCACTGCCTTCATGGCCGGCGCGGCAGTAATCCATCATCACCACAAACAGCGCCACCGTGGACAGGCCGTCCGCCAATTGCTCAAACAACGCCACCGCCCAGATCCACGCCCCCTGCGGGGCATCTACCCCCCAACTTGCCACCCACCAC
>NZ_LWEZ01001283.1:0-1351 GCF_001634945.1 Alcanivorax sp. HI0044 | reverse complement strand
TTCTTCATTGATGCTATTCCTCTTACCTCCGTGGGCAAGATTGACAAGAAAGCCTTGCGACAAACCGCATAAAAGCAGTCCGAATACCAACAACAATCAGGTGAATGATGATGATTTCCTTGCTGCTTGAACAGGGTAAAAAGCTGCTGGTGGTCCTGCTACTTGCGCTGCAGGGCTGCTCTTCTCTGCAAGAATCGAACTATGTACCCATCTCCCCGGAAACACTGAATGAATGGATGGTGGAAGGCAGGTTTGTGCTCCGTGCGGAGGGTGTAAAAAGCAAAAGCTACTTTTACTTCAAGCAGCTGGGGGAAAATTATCAGCTGGCCGTGTTGATGGATGACCCGGTGGGCGCCCCCAAGGCGGTGATCAGCGGCAATGTCTATGCGCCGCAAGAAGAAACCCTGGATGTGATGGGCGGGGTGGAGGCCAAGAAGGTGGCTGAGCACCTGCACGCCCAGCTCCAGGCCGGCGATTTGTCCTATTGGGTGCGCGGGCTGCCTGCTACGGCCAATGCGGTGATCTATCAGGAAAACATGTACGTTCCGGATTCTATCGAAGAAAAAGGCTGGAACATTGCTTATCAGGATTACATGTCCGTGCAGGGGGGCTATCGCTTGCCTGCAGATATGGAAATGAAATCCGAGGCCGCGTCTCTGGATCTGGAACTGGTACGAGCGGAAACCGGGTTTCTCACCAACCCCTGTGATCAGGGCATCGCTGATGACCAGGAAACGGGTAATCCTGACGGTGCCTATGACTATGCCAGCGATGATGCGGTGAAACGGTTGGTGCCTGAAGATGGCAGCGCGCCGTTGCCGCTGTGGATTGATGAAGCCAACTTCTGCAAACAGCTGGCCAAGGTCCATAACAACACAATGCCCAATCCCCGGGAGGGGCTTTTTGGCCCGGATTCCATGATGTGGAAACTGGATGGTTTGAGCGCGCCACCCGCCTTTGGTGCCGGTCGTGCACTGTTGCTGCAGGTGGCTCATCCCTGGGTAACCGCAGGTATTGATCAGCACTCGCAAGTGCGTAATGACCCCATGGGGCGGGCCCGCCGCACTTTCTATCATATCTCCAGCATGGTGTTTGGCAGCATGCCCCAGGCGATGGCTTCGGCGAACCAGGTGCGGGATATCCATGAGGAAATTGACGGTGAAATGACCGAAGAGGCCGGTGCTTTCCATCGGGGTTCCGAATACCGGGCCAACGAAATCAACGCCATGATCTGGGTGCATGCAACACTGTGGGAAACCATCGTTCACATGTACGAGAAACTGGAAGATGACCTGACCCCGGAAGAGAAAAACCAGTTCTACGAAGAAACCAAACTGTTTGCCATGTTGTT
>NZ_LWEZ01001282.1:0-3501 GCF_001634945.1 Alcanivorax sp. HI0044 | reverse complement strand
TTCCAAATCTGTAATGCATGCTTGAAGCTCAATGCTCGCGGGAGCACATCCGATAACGCTGCGGATTGCGCCATGAGAATGCGTATCAGGTTATACGCCAGCAGATATACCCACATCTCTTTCTCGGCCATCTCCGGTGTTTTGCACGTCAACGTTTCCATGCCCAAGGTGGTTTTGATATTCCGAATATCCAACTCCACATGCCAGCGGCTTCGATACAAGGCTTTCAGTGCTTCCCGTGGAACTTGCGTTGCATCATTCAGGGTAGTAATCAGGACTTTGCTCTCTAGCGCGACCTCCCGTATGACAATTTCAGCGGGGAGATTTCTGAAGTGTTCCGCAGACATCCAGCCTGGGCGCTGTACTGGCTTTTTGATTCGGATCAGATGATCTTTGCTCCCCAGATGCTTTCCTCGACGAAAATCTGTTGTCCGTTTCCTGCCGCCGTTTTGCTGGAAAACCACATCAATACCACGTTCAAGACATTCCGCCAGAACGTAGTAGCTGCCATACAGCGCATCACCCAGCAGAATATCGCCCTGTTCAAGGTCGGACAGCAAGGTGCGGAACAAGGCATGCTCACTGCCACCTTTGCCCTTATAGGGCCCCATCGCCGCGTTAATAACCATGCCGCTGGAGAGACAAGTGATTCCAACAATCCGGCTAATGGGAAAGCCTAAACCAGGTCACGGAACCGGGGTCAGGTCTTGCCCCGTGCCCCTCGAACTATCCGACTCACTCGCGAATAGTGCAAACCGAAGTAATCCCCTATCTCTCGCATACTGTAGCCCCCGCTTTCATGGGCGGCACGTATGGCGCTGTCTCTGTCACGATGTGAAGCTGCAATAACACCAAGCGGGCGCGCGACTTGACGACGCTGGGTTGAAGGCACCTCGGAAAGAGTGGCCTTGCTGTCCAGTTTGGCCACCATCTGGGCCACAAAGTCTTCACTGCCGAGATAGACCTGATTCTTAAGGGATTCCCAGGGATCGGGCTGGTCCTTTCCCTGTCTAACAAACTCCCTGTACGCCTTTATGGCTTCATCTCGGGTGCCTGAAAAAGCAGCGAGAATCCAATCTGCACTCACACCTTCAGGAAGCGCCTGAAGGCCTGCCGTTCCTCGATAACTGCTCCAGGGCCATTCTTGCGCCGTATGCACCATACGCGCCCTTACCGGGTTCAAGACGATGTATCTGGCCAATTCGAGCAGGTAGCTCTGTTTCTCCACGAGAACAGCCGAATATCGCCCCTGGAAAACGTGGCCACAACGGCCATGTTTGCGATTGAAATACTGTGAATAGCAGCCGTTAAGCTGGCGCATCCCCCTGCCCAGATTGCCCTCCGGGGTTTCCAGCAGGAGGTGGTAGTGATTACCCATCAAACAGTAGGCATGGCACAGCCAGTTTGCTTCACAGCATACCGTTGAGAGCTTCTCCAGGAAGGCGGACCTGTCCCCCTGTTCCTCGTAGATCATTTCCCGGCGATTCCCTCTCGCCGTCACATGATAAAGCGCACCGGCAAACTCAAGCCTCAGCGGTCTTGCCATCATTCATCTCCAACATCCCTGTCAGAGAAAAATACCGCTTCAACTGAAGCTTTAATGTCAGCTTGAGCTGAACTTCACGTCGTACCTTGACGCACGGGACAAGACCTGACCCCAGGTTTGCTTCTCACCTTCTTGCAACAGCGCCCTATTTGGGCAATCGCTCTACAAGTAGCATCGCGCAGCGTTTCATTTCTCTTTGTTCTGAATCGGCATCTCCACTTTGAGTCAAAGTGTCAGCCATTCTTTTTAAGTTATTAAAGAAGTTTTTGTGACTGTATTTTACTGAATCGGCATTCAAGGGGTCGCCGTAGTCAACGGCAACAACTTCGCCGCCTTTTATTATTTCAGAATTAAAACGGCAAACCGCGGAGGAGAAAACGCTGCCCTTTTTTATACCAGACATGCGCCTTTCCCACTCGACTGATACCCTTAGCGTATAATTTTCGCCGTCCACCCCTCTTTCATCGATGCTATCTTTTAGATATCCATAGAAATCTGACTTAAGCTCAGCTTCTCCAGGATAACTCTCTCCCACATCCGGACCAGACAATGAAAAATCACCTTCTTCAATCTTGTAACTCATCGCCTCTTTTTTTTCATTACCCGGCGTTGCTTCATAGGGCTCAAAGCCTGATTTTGATGCGCAAGCTGAAAGAAAAAGAAAAATAAACACAACAAATACCGCTTTCATAGTTTTTCATCACCTCTTGAATATAAATCTCAACCATAAAAAAACATCGGCAACATTAGTCGACAAGCCATCTCGAAAGAAGGAACACGCACGCATTATCCCAGGAAATATAAAGACTTAGCCCAACCCCAGACTTGCATCCCATCTAGTGGAGAAGAAGGGGACATGCGCACATTCAGCCCAGTTGCGACGGCGCAAACCGAATGCGACACGCTATACGGTGAGCAAAAACAGGCCCCCTACCCGGTCGAATCTCGGACTTCACACTATCTTGCCGCGCCCCTCACCACGCTGGTTTTTTTTGCGATGGAAGGGCCGCCCCATGACTGGAATGACCGCACTACTGATTTATATCCTCTGGACGCTGATTCTGGCGCTCAGTTACGCCACCTACCGGCTGCCGCTGGCACTCACGGGCAAGAAAGCCGCCAACCACTGGGAGCGTGGTGAGCCGGTGGATGATCCGGCGATTCTGGTGCGCGCCAAGGCCGCCCACCTGAACTGCCTGGAGAACCTGCCGCTGTTTGCGGCGCTGGTGCTGGTCGCCGCCGCTACGGGGCAGAGCGAGACCGTCAACGCGGTGGCAGGCTTTGTCGTTGCGGCTCGTATCGGGCAAAGCCTGGTGCATCTTGTCGGCACCAGTTTCCCGCTGGTGTTCATCCGCGCCAGTCTGTTCCTGGCTCAGGTGGCACTGATGCTGTATCTGGCTTTTGCGCTGCTGTAGCAAAGTGATGACGGCATGAGAACGAGGAAACCGGGAGCAGGTCTGCTCCCGGTTTTTTTACCGCTTCAGATACCGCTCCAGTTAACCCTCCAACAACCCCGCAAGCAGCGTATCAATTTCCGCTTTCAGTTCTTCGGCGATTAGGGGACACCCATAAATATATACATTCCTCAGGGTGTACCACCGGGCGACGCTGCCCCCAGCTTGGCCACATCTCGACCGGCTCAAGCTAAGCGTACATATCAAGCAGCTCGTTCATTCTCCGGGTTAGATCTTCACCCCATGACTGAGACTTCAATATGCTTCTGGCTGTTCTCTTTTGATTGCTTTTAATGTTTTGATCAGCGCCTGCATCCAATAGAATTTTTGCAGTATCGTATGACCCTCTGGCCCTTGGCCAAAAGTTCCCATTTGGGGCCGGTTGTCCAAATGCCCACATCAAAGGAGTAACACCAGATGCATTCTGAAAGTTCGGATCTGCCCCCGCCTCAAGAAGCTTTCTGACAATAGGTGTAAACCTGGAAATAACTGCATTATAAA
>NZ_LWEZ01001281.1:0-1095 GCF_001634945.1 Alcanivorax sp. HI0044 | reverse complement strand
AGGTAGTGGACCGTCACGCCGGACGCCATGTATTCGTCGATATGGCGATGCAGCTTGCGGCAATACCCGCAGGTAATGTCGGTAAAGACAAACACTTCGGCTTTTTCGTCTTCAGCAGCGTAAGTGATCATGTCGTCCTTGTTCAGCGTCTTGATGCCTTCAGCGCGAACCTTTTCCAGGCGCTGCTCCGCCGGATTGACCACCTCTCCGTCTTTCAGCTCAAGCAGCTTGCCGATCATGATAAAACGGCCGTCTTCGCTCATGTAAACGGTTTCACCCCCGTTCACTTCCAGCGCCAGCATGCCCGCCATGGGCGCAGCACGCACATCACTGACCTCAACAGCAGGAAAGGCTTTCTTGAAAGCCGCTTTCGCCTGTTCACCATCGATCTCGGCGTTACCCTTGGCGGTTTCAGAACTGGCGCCACATGCGGTCATCAGCCCCAACAATACAAACAGCAAAACCTTTTTCATTATGTCGTTACTCCTTCTCTTACCTGTGAGAACCCGCCAGCTGGCTCAGGTTCCCGATCGGGGGTGATGTTTCTGGTAGACGTCTTGTAACCGCTGCTGTGCCACATGAGTGTAAATCTGGGTCGTCGACAGATCCGAGTGCCCCAGCAGCAGCTGTACCACCCGCAAATCCGCGCCATGATTCAGCAGGTGTGTAGCAAAAGCATGCCGCAGTGTATGGGGAGAGAGCTTTTTTTGCACCCCCGCGACCACTGCCAACTGCTTGATTCGATGCCAGAATGTCTGCCGCGTCATGCAGGTGCCGCGGCGGCTGGGAAAGAGCAGCTCCTGATTGCCACCCTGCTGATCCGCGGCCAGCAACTGGGGACGGCCCTCCTGTGCATAACGGCCCAGCCAGTGCAGCGCCTCTTCCCCCAGCGGCACCAGCCGCTCCTTGTCGCCTTTGCCGATCACCCGGATCAGCCCCTGGCGCGGATTGATCTGGCTCTGGGTCAATGTCACCAGTTCCGTCACCCGCAGGCCCGTGGCATAAAGCACCTCCAGCATGGCCCGGTCACGCAGGCCCAGCGGCGTGGAAAAGTCCGGCGCCGCTGGGCCTGCGTGACCGGGCCATGCTGGAGGT
>NZ_LWEZ01001280.1:0-1313 GCF_001634945.1 Alcanivorax sp. HI0044 | reverse complement strand
AGAGTGTGGCAGGGGGGTAAGGTGTTCTTTAGAGAATCAAAAAAGGCGCCACAAGGGCGCCTTTTTTTACTGGAACAATCGCTTACAGAGCGACGATGTTCTCAGCTTGCGGGCCTTTCGGGCCCTGGGTCACGGTGAACTCAACCGCTTGGCCTTCGGCCAGGGTCTTGAAGCCGGAACCTTGGATGGCGCTGAAGTGAGCGAAAACGTCCGGGCCGTTTTCCTGCTCCAGGAAACCAAAACCTTTTGCTTCGTTGAACCACTTAACGGTGCCTTTAACTGTAGACATATCTCTAATCCTGAAAAATGAAGTTTTGCCTTTACGGCAGGTGTAGCTGAAAAACGGAGACTTGGACTTCAGAACTGCAGGACGAGTTATACAATGTAAACAACGAAATGGAGTACGTGATTCAAGCGCGATCTTTTAGCTGGGCCAGAACATAACCCTATTATTGCTCCGTGTACAGCTAAATCGTACCGGATCGACGTTCGGGGAGGGCGGTCCGCGCTGATTGGGGGCGCTCCCATGGCCTGGCGTGGTGAGAGCAGCCAGAGTGCTATGCTGGGCGCATCTTAGCCAATAGCGAGGCCGTCGTGCCCCCACTGACCTGGCTTAACAGAGCCCGCCCACAGAAATTGCCCTTCCGGCGCCGCGTCACCCGTGCCGCCGTAGCGTTGATTTATCGCGGCGGGATAACCGAGGGCGAGCTATTCTTTATCCAGCGCGCTCATCGCCCCGGCGACCCCTGGTCCGGAGACATGGCCTTCCCCGGTGGGCGCCTGCAAACCGGGGATACCTCCAGCCGTGACACCGCCATGCGTGAAACCGTTGAAGAAACCGGGCTCGACCTGTACCAGAGCGGGCACTACCAGGCGCGCCTGACAGACCGACTGACCCGCCACCACAGCCGCTGGCGGCCCATGGTGGTCACGCCCCATGTGTTTGCCTGGCAGGGCGACGACGTGCTGCGCCTGAACCACGAAGCCCGCCACGGCGTATGGATTCCGCTGGACTACCTGAGCAACCCGGACAACCGAAGTACGCTTGCCCTCCGCACGCCCGTGGGGCGGGTTACTCTGCCGTGCTGCCGTTATCAGGGGTACTGCATCTGGGGGTTGAGTTATCGAATGACGGTGGAGTTTTTGGGGCGGCGGTGAGGGTTGCATGGGGCTGCTTGGGCGAGTCCATTCTCGGGAATCGGAGCAGGCCAGCAAGGTAGTGGTGTGTATCTTCAGTTTAGGCCCTTGCTTCGTTTGCGAGTAGTGGGCTGTCGGGCGGAAATTTCCGAAGAAAGTCTCCGCCTGTCGCGCCA
>NZ_LWEZ01001279.1:0-4051 GCF_001634945.1 Alcanivorax sp. HI0044 | reverse complement strand
CCCCCTGAGCAAAAAAATCGAAAAAACTTTTCCGCTTTGCAGGGCGCTATTCGATATGTCAGTAAGCCCCACCAAAAAGGGGCACCACAATCCTGACAACACTGGAGTGACCGTGAGCCGTTACCAACCTTCCCGACCCGTATTGCGGGCAATGACATTGCGCCTTGCCATGGGCCTGACCTTTCCCCTCACCCTGACCCTGGCTCTTCCTGCCCAGGCAGAAACCGGCCAGCAGCAATACAATATCGCGGCGGGGCCGCTCAATACTGTGCTGGCCCGCTTTGCCACTGCCTCCGGCACTCTGATTGCCGGTGACATCCAGCTTGCCGCAGGCCAGCAGAGCCAGGGCCTGCAAGGCAGCTACACCCCCGCACAGGGCCTGAGCCGGATCCTCGCCGGCACCGGCCTGGTGGCAAAGGCACAGCCGGATGGATCGTTTGCCCTGGCCAAAGCCAACACCCGAGCATCCACCCTGGAACCTGTCAAAGTCAGCGCCGCCCGCGGCGACAATCTGCAGAACATCGTCAGCTATGACTACAGCGATATTTCACGGGCACAACCCCAGGACACCAAGGACCTGTTCAAGAACGAGGCCTCCGTTTCTGTGGGCGGCTCCATACCGGTCAACGAAAAGGTCTATGTGCGCGGTGTGGAAGAAACCGCCATGCTGGTCACCGTGGATGGCGCCCGGCAGAACAACAAGGTGTTCCACCACAACGCCACCAACCTGATCGACCCTTCTCTTCTGAAGTCCGCCAGTGCCGCCGCCGGCGTAGCCTCTGCCGATGACGGCCCCGGCGCACTGGGCGGCGCGCTGAAATACGAAACCGTGGATGTGGCCGATATGCTCGCCCCTGGTGATAACCTGGGTGGCTTCCTGAACGGCCGCTATGCCTCCAATGGCGATGCCGTCACCACTGCCGGCTCCCTGTTCGGTCGCAGTAACGGTTTCGAAGCGCTGGGTTATGTGAAGCAGGTAGAGGGCAATCACTACGAAGATGCCAACGGCGATAACGTGCCCTACACCGAGCCCGGGCTGCTCAGCGGCCTGGCCAAGCTGGCCTACGAGAATGCCGACGTCGGGCGAATCGAACTGAGCCACGAAGTGGTCAACGACGATTCCGAGCGCCCCTATCGAGCCAATTTTTCCGGCCTCACCGCCGGGCGGCCAGTACCGGCATCACGCAACTATGACCTGACCCGCCAAAACACCGTGCTCGGTTACAGCCGCTTGAAAGGCAGTGGCTTGTGGAACCCGGAAGTGACTGTCGCCAATAACGAGACCGAGCTGGTCACCAGCGAAAATCCGCTGGCCGCCCCCAACACCACCGTGGAATACACCGGCATCACCGAGAGCGTCTCGGCCACCGCCAAAAACACCTTCCACACCGGCTTCGTGGATATCACCGCCGGTATGGACTACTACGATGACAGCGCCGTATTCCAGTTCGCCGGAGACCCGGATCTGGAAGAAAAAGCCGAAAACACCGGCGCCTTCGTGCAATTCCGCCAAACGCTGTTCCAGCGCCTGGACCTGTCCTACGGCCTGCGTTATGACCAGCAGGATTTCACCGGCACCGATGATTCCAGCCATGAAGACGAAGGCACCAGCAGCAACGTCTTCGCCGAATTTCATTTCAACGAACACTTTGCCATTAATGCCGGTTACGCCGATGTCTGGGGCGGGACTGCGCTGGCCGAGAACTTTATTCTCAACGGCGCCTGGGTCTATAACGACATGAAACCGGTGCAGTCCCACAACCACACCGTGGGTTTCAAGGCTAACTGGAACGGTTTCTTCTTCGAAGCAAATCAGTTCGAAACCGGCCTGCGCGATGCCCGTGTTCCCACTTATCGTGGTGGCCCGGACCTGTTCTCCGACTTTGATATCAACGGCTTCGACACCACCGTTGGTTACCGTGCCGATCTTGGCCGACTTTCTGTTACCTATGCCGATATCGAATCGAAGATGGATGACGAATTCGCCACCTCCTACGACGGCAACTATTTCACCGTGCCTTTGGGTGAACAGGTGGCCATCAGCGGCGAGCTCTACTGGCCGAATACGCAGTGGGCCCTGGGCCTGACCACGGAAATCGCTCTGGAGAATGATGACCTGGAGTCACGTGGGCTTGGGGAAAAACAGGACAGCTACACCGTAGTCGACGTGTACGTGAACTACACCCCGATCGATGCCCTGTCACTGCGCCTGTCCGTGGACAACCTGAATAACGAGGAATACACCGATCGCGCCAGCTATGGCCAGGAGTTCCCCACGGTGGCGCCACTGCTGGAACCGGGCCGCTCCATCAACATGGATGTTCGCTACAACTTCTAATGATTGAGCACCAGAAGACCAGCGGCTCTCCCAGCCCGATGGCGGAGCCGCTGGCAGCGTTGCTGCAAGTGATCACATTTTTTCAGGGGCAAAAACGCAAAAGGCCGCAACAGGAAACTGTTGCGGCCTTTCTTTGTGATGGTGCGCCAGGAAGGACTTGAACCTTCACACCTCTCGGCACCAGAACCTAAATCTGGCGTGTCTACCAATTCCACCACTGGCGCAGTGGGCGGCTATTCTAGCAGGCTATCGGCTAATTACCAGCCCCCGCCAACCGGTTAACCGCCTTGCAGAATACGGTAGAGCGCCTGCAGATCCTGATCGATTTTGCTGACCCGGTTTTGCAGAGTGTTCAGCCGGGAATTATCCGATTGTGGTGCGGATTGCGGTGCGGATTGCGCCACCGGCTGCGCCCGGGGCCAGCTATCCAGTGAGGCAACGCGAGAAGACAGCGCCTTGACGCTGGCACTCAAACCGTTGAGGCGCTTTTCCAGCGCCACCGTCGTCTCCCCGTTATCCGTGCTATTCAGCTTGGCCACCGCCACAGTAAGCCCGCGCACCTTTGCGCTCAGCTGACGCAAATCATCACGCACTGACGCTGCCACATCCGCGGCTCCCCCCGCAGGCTGAACAGCCACCGGACGAGCCGATTTCTGTTCTGCCAGATCAGCGGCCAGTTGATAATACTGTTGACGTAATTCACTCAGCTCACGGCTGCTGGACCGCTGCTCCAACCACAACACCACCGCCAGCGATGTGGCCACCAGGGCGAGCCCCAGTGACAGCCAAAGCAGCCTGGAGCGCCCGCCTTCTGACATGCCGACTGGCCTCTGCCGTGGTGCAGAAATAAACGGTGCAGATTCGGTATCCGGTAACGGGGCCGGCGGCGCAACCGCCAACACGTCCTGATTAAGGCCCTGTAAACGGTTTGCTTTACTTTCCGACAACGGGGTATGCGGCATCTTTGCCATGGCAAAACGCTCTTTTTGATTATTGTTTATTTCACTCAATCTGCCAGTGAGCCGGCCTCTCCCCCCGGAGAACGCCAGCTACTGCCGGTCATACAATCAACGGCCTTCCAGTGAATCCAGACGGCTATTGACCTGCAGACGATAAGCATCAAACGCTGCCACTGCGGCTTCAACGTCGTCAACCCGGGCGTCCAGTGTCGAAATCTTGCCCTGGGCTTTTTCCACCTTGTCCAGACCGCTTTTCAGGCTGGCTTGCTGACGCTCAAGCTGCTTGATGCTGTCCACCAGCACTTCCACCCGTGTCTGCATTTGCCCGATCTGGCTCTGCCATTGGTCGCTGCTTTTGTTCACCGCAGCCACCGCGCTTTCCACCTGTTTTTTGAGGGCCGCGGCATCGCTGCTGATATTTTTTAATTTACCGTCCACACCCGCCTGGCCTTTTTTGACCTCGGTGACCGAGGAGGACAGGGCGCTCAGAGCCTTTTTCTGCTCGGCGATGGCAGCTTTATTGCGCTTGTTGCTCAGATCCCACAATTTGCGGATTTCATCTTCATTCGCTTCCAGCTTCTTGCCGTGGGTCTGAACCGTATCCAGCAGTTTGCCGGAGGACTGGTTGAGGCTTTCATCGGTCGCCGACAAACGGGATTGAAGGTTGCCCATTTTTTCACTGGATTCCGTCAACCGGTTATCCAGCTGCGCCTGCAACCCGGAGACCTGCTTGCTAAACCAGACACCCAGAACA
>NZ_LWEZ01001278.1:0-2319 GCF_001634945.1 Alcanivorax sp. HI0044 | reverse complement strand
CGTGCCGGCGGAAATTATCAGCAACCAGTACCGCACCTGGGTGGTGCCGGTGCGTATCGATTCCCAGGTGCAGTCTCGCAGTGCCACGCTTGGCCAGCACATGGAAAAAGGGGATGCCATTGCCACCCTGTTCAGCCCGGCCATGGCGCAGTTACAAAGTGATCTGCAAGTGGCAGCGGACGGCTGGCGGCGGGTTAAAAACCTCGGCCGGCGTACCGTGGGCAACCAGCGCTATCTGGACGCGCAAAGTCAGTACCAGTCCCTGCGAGCCCGGGCCAAGGGTTATGGCCTCAGTAACAGCGCCATCGCTGATATCGAAGCCGGAAAAAATGAAAAAGGGGTTTATACCCTCACAGCGCCGGACGATGGCCTGGTGCTGGAAGATGCCTTCCAGCAAGGGCAATGGTTAACCGCGGGCAGCGCCCTGGTCACGCTGGTGGATGAATCCGAACTGTGGGCCGAAGCCGCCCTGCCGCCGAGCCCCGGTTTGCAGATCAGCACCGGCACCCCGGCCCGCGTCATCGTGGGTGGCACATCCGTGGACGGCAAGGTGATCCAGTCTGGCCATCGCCTCAATCCCGTCACCCGTACCCTTGCGGTGCGAGTGGCGATTCCCAATGCGGGCCATCTGTTGCACCCCGGCATGTTTGCCGATGTGGCACTGGCGTTGGCGGCACCGGAGAACACCCTCACCGTGCCGGAAGAGGCGCTCACCCGTAGCGCCGATGGCGATTGGCAACTGTTCGTGGAAGAAGAGCCTGGCCACTACAAACCCGTGGAAATCCAACTCAATGGCCAGCTGGAAAACCGCCGCATCGTTACGGGTCTTGAACCGGGTACGCGCGTGGTCACTCGCGGGGCGTTTTTTCTGGCCAGTGAAATGGCCAAGTCCGGTTTCGATATTCACAATCACTGAGGATCACCGTCATGTTTAATCGACTTGTCGATTGGGCGGTGAACAACCGCCTCATTGTGTTGCTGTTACTGGTCATCACCATTGGCGTGATCGGCTGGCAATTGCCCAACCTGAAACTGGATGCCTTCCCGGACGTGACCAACGTCCAGGTACAGGTGAACACCGAAGCCGAAGGCCTGGCAGCGGAAGAAGTGGAGCAGCTGATCACCTATCCCATCGAGGCAGTGATGTATGCATTGCCGCAGGTGGCCGAGGTGCGTTCCATCTCCAAGACCGGCCTGTCCATCGTCACCGTGGTGTTCGAGGAAGGCACCGATATCTATTTCGCCCGCCAGCTGGTGTTCGAGCGATTGCAGGCCGCACGGGAAGATATTCCCGACGGCGTCGGCACCCCGGAAATGGGCCCCAACACCTCCGGCCTGGGTCAGGTGTATCAATACCTGCTCACCGCCGAGCCGGGCTCCGGCGTGGATGCCATGCAACTGCGCAGCCTTAACGACTGGGTGGTGAAACTGCTGCTCATGCCCGTGGGCGGCGTCACCGATGTGCTCAGCTATGGCGGTGAAGTGCGCCAGTATCAGGTCAACGTGAACCCCACCCGGTTGCTCGCCTACGACTTGAGCCTGCAACAGGTCATGGATGCCATTGCCGCCAACAACCGCAACGCCGGTGGCTGGTATCTGGATCGCGGCGCCGAGCAACTGGTGATTCGTGGCNTGGGCTGGGTCGGCAGTGGCGAGCAAGGGCTCGGCGACATTGCCGCCATTCCCCTCAAGGAAGTGGACGGCACCCAGGTGCGCGTGAGTGATGTGGCGAAAGTGGAATTCGGCGGCGAGATCCGTCAGGGCGCGCTCACCATGACCCGCCGCGATGCCAACGGTGAACCGCAAGCGTTAGGTGAAGTGGTGGCGGGCATTGTGCTCAAGCGCATGGGCGCCAACACCAAGGCCACCATTGATGGCATCAAGGAGCGCGAAGCGCGCATCCAGCAGGCCCTGCCGGAGGGTGTGCAGTTCGAGGTGTTCTACGATCAGGCGGACCTGGTGGAAAAAGCAGTGAGCACCGTGGTTACCGCCTTGCTGCTGGCGTTTGTGTTTATCGTCATCGTACTGGCCCTGTTCCTGATGAACCTGCGCGCCACCGCGTTGGTATTGTTGTCCATTCCGCTCTCCATCGGCCTGGCCTTGTTGGCGATGGCCAGCCTGGGCATGTCCGCCAACCTGATGTCACTGGGTGGCCTGGCCGTGGCCATCGGCATGCTGGTGGATGGCTCCGTGGTGATGGTGGAAAACATCTTCAAACATCTGAGCCGAAAAGAGGGTAGCCACGACACCAAAGGCGGCATTGCCTTACGCGTGAAAGACGCCGCCCAGGAAGTGGCACGCCCGGTGTTCTTCGCCGCC
>NZ_LWEZ01001277.1:0-1585 GCF_001634945.1 Alcanivorax sp. HI0044 | reverse complement strand
TGCTGGATGCCGTCGATGCCGCCGGCTTTCTCAGCGATGGCCGGCTGCTGCAGCTGAACAGTTTTGAGAACCGGGTGTATCAGGTGGGCCAGGAAGACGGCCCACCGGTAATCGTGAAGTTCTACCGCCCGCACCGCTGGAGCGATGAACAAATCCTCGAAGAACATGCCTTCAGCCTGTTTCTGGCGGACCGGGACCTGCCAGTGGTCGCCCCCGTCGAAAAGAACGGCACCAGCCTGTTCCATTGCGACGACTTTGCTTTCGCCGTGTTTCGCCGCGCCGGTGGCCACGCCCCGGAGCTGGCCAACGACGATCATCTGGAGCAGTTAGGCCGCACCCTGGCTCGCTGGCATACCTGCGGCAGCGACCGTCCCTATCAGACGCGTCCGACCCTGCAGATCGTCGACGACATCCGCACCGCCAGCACCTTTCTCACTAACGATGTGGTGGACCTGAACTACCGGGGACAATATCGGGATGTGACCGGCCAGATACTGGAAAAGGTGGAGCAACAACTGGGCGAGCACAACTTTCCCTTACTGAACGTGCACGGCGACTGCCACACCGGCAATATCCTGTGGCGAGATGACAGCCCCCACTTCGTGGACCTGGACGACAGCCTGCGCGCACCCGCCATGCAGGACATCTGGATGCTGCTGTCTGGTGAACACGACGAACAGCAACACCAGCTACGGGTACTCGCCCGTGGTTATGACACCTTCCTGCCGTTCCCCTGGAACCAGACAGTCCTGATTGATCCGCTGCGCCTGCGCCGCATCATCAACTACGATGCCTGGCTGGCCAAACGCTGGGACGACCCGGCCTTCCCCCCCGCCTTCCCCTGGTTCGAATCCATGAATTACTGGGGCAACCAGGTGACCTTATTGCAACAGCAGCTGCGCAGTTTGCAGACCCCGCTGTAGGAGTTCCTCTCGAGGGACGAACCCGAGCCCAAGCGAGGGAAAAGGCAAGGCAGGGGTACCCCCCCGATCACTCTGGAGGCGCCCCGGTTCACAGCAATGACGCTACTGCCCCCTACAGGCGTTTCCCACGCTAACGCGTGGTTCGTCTCTCGAGAGGAACTCCTACAACGCAATCGGCAAGGGTTTTTCCAGTTCGAAACCCTCAGCGGATAACGCCACCTTCCACGCCAGCACTTCCACCCCTTTCTCCACCGCTTCGCGCAGCAGCTCTCCATAGCGCACATCAATTTCGTCCGCCGGGCGCGCGGCGGTGGCACCGCTGTGCTGAACGCAAAAGACCAGCACCGCGCGTTTTCCTGAGGCGACCACATCCATCAGCGTCTGCAAATGCTTCTGGCCCCGCTCGGTGACCGAATCCGGGAAGGCGATGATGCCGTCGTCCGCATCCTTTGGCCCCGGACCCAGGGTGACGTTTTTCACTTCAATAAAGGTATGCGGGTCGGCCCGCTCACCCAGCGCCAGATCAAAGCGGCTGTCCCGGTATTTCACCTCTCGCTCCACGCCACTGGCTGGATCCAGCACAGGAATCTGCCCGGCCCGCACCGCTTCTTCCACCAGCGCATTGGGGCGGGCGGTATTGACCCCGGCCCAGTGGCCGTGAG
>NZ_LWEZ01001276.1:0-521 GCF_001634945.1 Alcanivorax sp. HI0044 | reverse complement strand
TTATTAACTATTAATTGCCTTTAAAGCCCTTCTACACCGCTCAGCATTGCCCCTTCCGGGTAGCGAATTTCGAAGCCTTGTTTGAAACTTTCTTCCCCCCCGGCGGGCAAGGTGAACTGCCAGCGCTGCAGCCCTTTCACATCATCCACATCACTAGCATCTGCGGCTTTGCCTTTGGCCGTGACAGCAATATCCTCGTTACCGGCCACCGGCAGGCGATCCAGCAGATCCACCGTCACCGCCTTGTCGTAATGGGACGTCAGAGTGATGTTTTTCAGCGCAGACAGGGTCTTCTCCTTGCTGATCAGGCCGACTTCTCCTTGCTGTGATGGCTCGCGCACCACGGCAATCTGCAGGCGCGGGTCATCGCCGAAACTCATCTTCACCTTTTCGCCCTGCTTGATGCTGTCGCCGCGGTGGTAACGGGCCAGCCGCTGACCATCTCGCAGCAGCGTGACACGCCCCGCCAACCAGGGCAGTGCGCTGGTATTCTTCCATTCCCCCACCAGCAACACCGCCGG
>NZ_LWEZ01001275.1:0-608 GCF_001634945.1 Alcanivorax sp. HI0044 | reverse complement strand
AGAGCGAGAGCACCTATCGAAAATCGGCATCACCTGTTTGCAAGACTCGCCGGAAGTTGGGGAGAACCTTCAAGATCACCTTGATATGACCGTCATGATCAAGGACAAAAGCCGTCAATCAATCGGCATGTCACCGTTTTTTATACCTCGGCTGATTAGTGCCTTCTACCAGTATTTTCGTCATCGGCGCGGCTTTCTTGCCAGTAACGCGGCGGAAGCAGGGGCTTTTGTCAGCCTGCTCAGCGAGTCGGATCGTCCGGATGCTCAGCTACACTTTTTACCGGCTTATCTTCGAGATCATGGACGTCAGTTGACGCCTGGGTTTGGTTGTACGATTCATGTGTGCCAACTCAGGCCTAAGAGTCGAGGACAGATTCGATTGGCCAATAGCGATCCATTTGCTGCGCCTTTGATAGACCCAAACTATCTTTCTCATCCTGACGATATTCTTGTGCTCCGTGAAGGCGTGAAACTAGCCAGAAAAGTGTTTCACAGTCATTCTTTCAGCTCTGCTTTTGGCGGTGATGACGAACCGGCTTCCAGCGTGGAGAGTGATGACCAGATTGACGCGGATATTCGCCAGCGCGCTGAAACAATCTACCATCCCG
>NZ_LWEZ01001274.1:0-3456 GCF_001634945.1 Alcanivorax sp. HI0044 | reverse complement strand
TTCAACTTTCAACTTTCAACTTTCAACTTTCAACTTTCAACTTTCAACTATCAACTCAGCCCTTAATCGCCTTCTCCATAAACGGCGGCAAAACCAACGCCCCCTTATGCATCGCCGCTGAATAATACTTCGTCTCAAATCCTTTGCCTGTGGCATCCGTTACGCGGAATTCGCTCACGTCGGTGTTCTTGCCCGCCAGGGTGCAGCTCCACCAGCCGCTGGGATACACCGGCTGCGGGAAGGGCAGGGTCTGGGTGCTGGTGAAACCCGCTTCGCGCATGTTGGCGTGCAGATCCTTGATGATGGTATCGCTGTGCAGCAGCGGGGATTCGGACTGCTGCACGATGATGCCGCCGTCGGCCAGCACGCGGTGGCAATCGCGGAAGAACTCGGCCTTGAACAGGCCTTCCGCCGGGCCCACCGGGTCGGTGGAATCCACGATGATCACGTCCACGCTGCCGTCTTCACAGTTGCGCATGTATTGCACGCCGTCTTCGAACAGCAGTTCGGCGCGGCTGTCGTTGTTGGACTCGCACAGTTCCGGGAAGTATTTCTCGGAGTAGCGGGTGACCATTTCGTCGATGTCGATCTGGGTGGCTTTTTCCACGCTGGGGTGGCGCAGCACTTCACGCAGGGTGCCGCAGTCGCCGCCGCCGATGATGATGACGCGCTTGGGGTTGGCGTGGCTGAACAGCACCGGGTGCGACATCATCTCGTGGTAGAGGAAGTTGTCGCGGGTGGAGAGCATGGTGGCGCCATCGATGGTCATCAGGTAACCGAAGGTGTCGGTTTCCCACATCTCGATGTGCTGATACTCGGTTTGCACTTCTTCCAGCTTCTGTTTCAGGCGCAGGCCGAAGGCGGTGCCGGCGGTGTCGAAGTGCTCGTAAAACCAGTTGTTTTTGGTGCTGCTCATGGGCGGGTCCGGTGGAATGGTGTGGGCGGAGTGATCGTCTTTCGTCATGCAAGCATGACTTCCCACAAAAACCGGTGCCACCCTGGGGATGGTCTTTGTGGGAAGCGATGCTCGCATCGCGAATGGGCTACCTCTCAAAGCCGGATTGTAAGGCCTGCGCCCCCCATGTAAAGCAGGAAAAAGGGGTGCGAGTGCGGCGCCCCGGCAGGCATAATGCCCCCAGATAACTCCTTTATTCAGGACCCGTAATGACCGACAACTCTCCCTTGCCCGCCAGCGACATCTATAACGTGGATCGCTGGGGCGACAGCTACTTCCGTATCGACCACTTGGGCCAGCTGTGTGTGCGGCCCAATGGCGAGCAGGGCGGCCAGGCCACGCTGGAAGCGGTGCTGGAAAGTTGCCGGGCGGCCGGGTTGCGGGCGCCGGTGCTGGCGCGCTTTTCCGGGATTTTGCGCCAGCGGGTGAAGCTGCTGGCCGGGGCTTTCCGGGAGGCCATCGATAGCCACCAGTATCAGGGCGACTACACACCGGTGTACCCGATCAAGGTGAACCAGCAGCGCCGGGTGGTGCACGAGATTCTGCGCGCTCGTGATGAAGGCGAGCGAGTGGGCCTGGAAGCGGGCTCCAAGCCGGAGCTGCTGGCCGTGCTGGCGCTGTCCAACCCGGGCGACACTATTGTCTGCAATGGCTACAAGGACGCGGAATACCTGCGCCTGGCGCTGATGGGCGAGAAGCTGGGCTTCCGCGTGCATATCGTGGTGGAGAAGATGTCCGAGCTGCCGGCGCTGCTGGCGCTGGCAGACGAGCTGGGCGTGTCGCCGCGTATCGGCCTGCGGGTGCGGCTGATGAGCATCAGCAAGGGCAACTGGCAGAACACCGGGGGTGAGAAGTCCAAGTTCGGCCTGAGTGCGCCGCAGCTGATGGCGGCCATCGAGCATTGCCGTGCCGCCGGGCGACTGGACTGCGTGAAGCTGCTGCATTTCCACCTGGGCTCACAGGTGGCCAATATCCAGGATATTAAAGCGGGCATGCGCGAAGCGGCCCGTTACTACACCGAGATGCGCGCCCTGGGCGCGGCGGTGGAAACCGTGGATGTGGGCGGTGGCCTGGGGGTGGACTATGAAGGTACTCACTCCCGTTCCTACTGCTCCATGAACTACGGGGTGGGCGACTATGCCCGCCATATCGTGCAGACCCTGCAGCAGCAGTGCGCCCAGCACGGGTTGCCGGAGCCCAACATCATTTCCGAATCCGGCCGGGCGCTGACCGCCCACCATGCGGTGTTGCTGGTGAATATCACCGATCAGGAGCAGATGGCGTCGGTGGCGGTAGAGGCGCCCACTGCAGATGACGCGGCGGAGTTGCAACAACTGTGGGAACTGCAACAGGCCCTGGCCGGTGAGCCGGGCAATCTGCTGGAGCGCTTTTCGGAAGTGACCGGCGCCTGGCAGGACATTCACCAGCGTTATATTGCCGGGGATCTGGGCTTGGCCACCCGCGCCCGTGGCGAGCAGCTGTATATCAATTGCCTGCTGGCCCTGCGCGGTCGTCTGAATCCGCTGCGCAAGCAGCAGCGCGAACTGCTCGACAGCCTCAACGAAACCCTGGCGGACAAGTTGTTCGTGAACTTCTCCGTGTTCCAGTCGGTGCCGGATGTGTGGGGCATCAACCAGGTCTTCCCGGTGCTGCCGCTGTCCGGTCTGGATAAACCCGCTACCCGCCGGGCGGTGATTCAGGACATTACCTGCGATTCCGATGGCCGCATCGACCAGTTCGTGGATGGCGAAGGCGTGGAAGCCACCTTGCCGCTGCCGGAACAGCTCAACGGCCACCTGGGTATTTTCATGGTGGGCGCGTACCAGGAAATCCTCGGCGACATGCACAACCTGTTCGGCGATACGGATTCCGTGGATGTGGACGTGGATGACAACGGCAACATCGTGCTCGACCACGCCATTCACGGCGATACGGTGAGCTCGGTGCTACGCTACGTGAACTACGATACCGACAAGCTGCTGGCGTCCCTGGAACAGCACTGCCGCCAGGCGCATTTGAATAATGCCGAGCAAGAAGGCTTTATCGAGCTGGTACGCGAGGGGCTGGCAGGGTATACGTATCTGGAGTAGCGAAGCGCAGCCACAAAATGCGTTTCGACGAAGCCGCTGTAGGAGTGCATCTTGAGGCGCGAACCTTGCGAAGCAAGGAAATCGCCCGTAGGGCGATCAGGCATTTCAGTGCTCGGCAGGTTTCAGAAAGAATAACGGGTAGCGTTAATCTTTGTCGCCTTGCTGTGCAAGGTTCGTCCCCTGGAAGGTGTATTCGCTACGCTCACCCTTCGGGCCGCACGGAACTACGTGCGTTACTTCGCTACGCGTCGTTCCTACAGGGGCTTCGTAGCCAGCAGATTTTTTTCAGCCAGCAAGGAGAGCGCCATGCGTTATGAACTCTGTGCCAGCCAGGATCTACCGGAAGGACAAAGCCGTGCCATGAAGGCGGGGGACACCAAGTTGGTGGTGTACCACCTGAGTGATGGCTTC
>NZ_LWEZ01001273.1:0-15801 GCF_001634945.1 Alcanivorax sp. HI0044 | reverse complement strand
GCCACTGGATCACCGGGCAGCTGTTCGACGACAACGGCGCCGGGGAGCCCGCTCTGGCGTTTAACGGTCAGCCCGATCCAGGGGAGCGTCGTTTGTCGGGTTGGACTGTGAGTTTGGCAGGTGCGAGCCGTGAACCCGACAGGGTCACCACGGCGAAAGGCGGCCACTTCCAGTTCCGGCTTTCCGAAGCTCACAGTCAGGGGCAGCCCCTGGCCCTGACTCTGACTCTGCCTGAACGCTGGCACGTGCCGCAATTGCCGGGACTCAACGGTCAGGCCGGTAAGCAACAAGGCGAGACGCTGCGCTGGGACTTGCGTGCGCTGCCGGATCAACATTCCGGGCCGTTATCACTGGGGCTGGTGTCTGACCCGCTCTGGCAGGGCCCCGACAATCAGCATCTGGAAGCCGGCAGCACCGCGGTACTGCGGTTTGAATATCGTGCCAGCCTTACCGGGCAGGTGCAGTTCGCCAGCGCTCACCCGGCGGTGCGCAGTTTGCTGATGGATCGCCATTGTTCCGGCAACAGCGAGCAATGGCAGAGCGGCAAAAGCCCTGCTTGGTCCGTCACGGCGGGTGAGCGGGTCTGTGTGCGAGTACCGATTCTGTTTCAGGGAAAAGGCTCTGCCATTTCCGTGACCGCAACCACCGTAGCCACCGGTGCGCCTGACGGTTTCACGCTTTCACCCCAGACCGCCACGGTAAAAATTCTTCCTGCCCCTTGAAAGTGATTTGCAGGCCCCCATTTTCTTATCCAGTGACAACTGGCCGGTTGGAGCAACGCAGACAGTCTTGAGGACTGCCGGCGGCTCCGTGTCACATCAACCATTTTTAAACCGTTTTCCAGCGGATGCCTGCGGGGTCTGCTGGTGAGATTGGAATGAGGATAGTGTGATGAATACCGGATTTTCCCTTGCCCCGTTGTTTCGCCATTCTGTGGGCTTTGACCGTTTCGATGAGCTGCTGGACGCGGCGCTGCGTGCTGACCAGTCCAATGGCTACCCCCCTTACGACATCATCCGCGAAAGTGATGGCCGCTACCGTATTGTCATGGCCATGGCCGGTTTTGCGCGCAGCGACCTGGATATCACCGTGCAGGAAAATGAACTGCGCATTCGCGGTAACCTGAAGACGGAACAGGACAGTGAGCGAACCTGGCTACACCGCGGTATTGCCCGCCGGGCTTTCGAGCGCACTTTCAAGCTGGCCGACCACGTGGAAGTGGAGGCCGCCGCTCTGGAAGATGGCCTGCTGACCGTGACGTTGACCCGCGTGGTGCCGGAAGAGAAAAAGCCCCGTGTGATCCCGGTTGACGGTGCGCCGACACCTACAAAAAGTAATTAATCGCTCACATTCTGTGACGCGGTTTTTGTGACACAGTAAAGGGGCCGTAATGGCCCCTTTTTGCTAGCTTGAACAAGGTGCACCATAGTCATGGTGTGTAATAACCGGGTGGAACAACAGGTCTGTGCGGTCATCACAAAAGGATCTAATCCGTTAGCCCCACACCCAGTAACACAAGCCGGTCAGGAAGATTGGCGTACGGTATACCCGCATAAAGCGGTCTGTTGTTCGCCACAGGGAGAGGCAGCAATGAAACGACTCTACTACTTCACCAAATCACTCGCGTCCATTCAGGGCATCACCGGTGAACTGCGTCAGGCAGGTATCGGAGAAAACCGCCTGCATGTCATGGGCACCGACACCATGGCCATCGCCCAGGCTCATGTACACGGCACCACCCCGTGGGAAGAAACCGACATCATGCATTCGGGATTTCTCGGTGCGCTTATTGGCATGGCGGCTGGTTTGTTCGGCGGCTTCTTGCTGGCAGGGCTTGATCCCTGGGGAGCCAATCTGGAGAGTGGCGCCATTATCGGAGCGACCCTGTTTGGTACCTGTTTTGGCGCCTGGCTGGGTGGCTTGCGCGGCGTCTCGTCTACCAACCATCACCTGTCTCCGTATATCGACCGGGTAGAGCAGGGTGATTACCTGATGATGGTGGATGCCGATGACGATCTGCAGGCCACCAAGGTGGAAAAGGTCATGCATGGTCATCGCCATGAGGCGGAAGAAGCCGGCCGGGAAGAGCACTTCAGTCCGTTTGATTGAGTGAACGCCGGAGGCCAGATGCAGGACGCCGGACAAAGAAATCACCGCCAGGCTGCTTGACGCGACAAGTGATCCTTATACTGATTGGCGTCAGGCGTCAGGCGTCAGGCGTCAGGCGTCAGGCGTCAGGCGTCAGGCGTCAACTTTATCCATCCAATACCCCGCCACGTCCAGCATGCGGTGGCTGAACCCCCATTCGTTGTCGTACCAGGCCAGCAGTTTCAACTGGGGCCCCAGTAGCCGTGTGTGGTTGGTGTCCACCACACAGGAATAGGGCAGATGATTGAAGTCGCTGGAAACCAGCGCCAGATGGTTCATCGCCAATACCCCCTGCAACCCCCCATGGGCGGCATTGCTTAGGCTCTCATGGATATCCTCCACCGTGACGGGCTGTTCCAGCAGTAGCGTCACATCTACCAGCGACACATTCAGCGTGGGCACGCGTACCGCCATGCCGTCCAGTCGCCCGGCCAGATGCGGCAGCACTTTGCCCACCGCCCTGGCGGCCCCGGTACCGGTGGGGATCATGTTCACCGCCGCTGCCCGCGCCCGCAGTAAATCCCCGTGGGCCTTGTCCACCAGGTTCTGGTCATTGGTGTAGCTGTGGATGGTGGTCATCAGCCCCTGTTTCACGGTGAAAGCTCGGTCGAGCACATCCACCAATGGCGCCAGGCAGTTGGTGGTGCAGGAAGCGTTGGAAACGATCTGCTGGCTATCATCAAGCAGGCCGTGGTTAACCCCGTAAACCACCATGGCGTCGGCATCGTCCACCGGGTAGCTCACCAGCACGCGGCGGGCGCCAGCGTCCAGGTGGCCCTGGAGCTGTGCGCGCTGCTTGTAGCGACCGCTACACTCCAGCACCAGATCCACCGCGTGCTCGCCCCAGGGTAACTGGTCCAGATCGGTGGTGGCGTAGCAGGGTACCCGGCGGCCATCAATCTCCATGGCGTCGCCGTCATAATGCACGGAATAGGGCCAGCGGCCGTGGGTGGTGTCGAAGGCAAGCAGGTGGGCAAGCACCTTGAAATCGGCCAGGTCATTGATGGCGACCAGTTCAAAATGCTCCCGTGCCGGGTGTTCACTGAGAGCCCGAACCAGGCAACGGCCGATGCGGCCGAAGCCATTGATGGCAATGCGAATAGCGGGACTGTTGTTCATGGTGCCTCCCTGTCCGCGGATGGGCTGGGCAGGCGCTTTCGCCGTCCTGCCCAGTCACTTTGAGTGTAGCCCTGTGCCCCGTGCGGAGCCAGCCTGTTCAAGGTTTAGCCAGCTGATTGCCCATGCCCTGCGGTCCTCTTGCAATAGCGTGAGGCATTCGCCACAATGCGCGCTCGTTTCGCGGCTGCCATGCCCGAAGCGCGTTATGGTCGACCCGTCGGTCCCCCCGCAACGATAAGCTGCGAACCCCGCCAGGCCCGGAAGGGAGCAACGGTAGCAGTGGACTTGTGTGCCGGGGTGCGGCTGGCGGGAAGACCGCTCTAATCTCTCCGCTACATGCCGCTCGCTTTCACGTAACACGCTTCTCCCACTGTCCTCCCCCCGGGAACTTCGATAGCATAAGCGCTCTGATTCCAATCCCTTTGTATTGGTGGCCATGATTGCCGCTGGAGTGCTATGAGTTATCAGGTCCTTGCCCGTAAATACCGCCCCCGTACCTTTGATGAACTGGTGGGGCAGGAGCACGTTTCACGGGCCCTGATGCATGCCCTGGATCAGGATCGGCTGCACCATGCCTACCTGTTCACCGGTACACGCGGGGTGGGGAAAACCACCATTGCCCGTATTCTGTCCCGCTGCCTGAACTGTGAGCAGGGTGTCAGTGCCCGCCCTTGCGGCGTATGCCCTACCTGTCAGGAAATTACCGACGGGCGCTTCGTGGATCTGATCGAAGTGGATGCGGCCAGCCGTACCAAGGTGGAAGACACTCGCGAATTGCTCGACAACGTGCAGTACGCACCGACCCGGGGCCGCTACAAGGTGTACCTGATCGATGAGGTGCACATGCTCTCGGCGCATTCGTTCAATGCGTTGCTGAAAACCCTGGAAGAACCGCCTCCCCATGTGAAATTCCTGCTGGCTACCACTGATCCGCAAAAACTGCCGGTGACCGTGCTGTCACGCTGTTTGCAGTTCAGCCTCAAGGCGTTGCCGGCCGAGCAGATTGCCGGGCATCTGAAAGCCTTGCTCGACAAGGAAATGATTCGCTACGAAGAGCCGGCGCTGCTGTCGTTGGGTAAAGCGGCTCAGGGTTCCATGCGCGATGCGTTGAGCCTGACGGATCAGGCGATCGCTTTCGGCAGTGAGCAACTCAGCAGTGAGGCGGTGAACGCCATGCTGGGTACGGTGGACCGCAACCACGTCCTGACGCTGCTGGTGGCGCTGGCGGAGCAGGAGCCCGGTGGTGTGCTGCAGGCGTTGGCGACGGTCAGCGAGCATTGCCCCGGCGAGCTAGCCTTGCTGGATGAACTGATTAGCCAGCTTCACCAGCTGGCGGTGTGCCAGGCGGTGCCCGGCAGCTATGACGAGACCCAGCAACAGCTGGCGGCTGCACTCACTGCGGAACAGATTCAACTGTATTACGACGTGGCCCTGCGGGGCCGTCGTGATTTGCAGGATGCCCCCGATAGCCGCGCCGCACTGGAGATGTTGTTGTTGCGCATGGTGCTGTTTACGCCCAAGGGCGTGCTGGTGCAGGGGGACAGCCCCGCCGCAAAAAAGCCTGAAGCGGCAGCGCCGTCGGCAGAGCCCGGCGGTAAGCCGGATTTGCGTGCCCTGCTGAACAGTCCGGCTGCCGCTGCGTCTCATTCAGAACCTGCTGCTCGGCCCCCCGTGCCGGCTCCTGCCACGGTGACATCCGCGCCCGCTCAGCAAGCGGCTCCGGTAGAGACGCTGGCACCTGCGTCTGCGGATGACGCCCCGCCCTGGGATGAGACGCCGGTTTCTGCGTCTCCCTCGGCCTCGGCGGCCCTGGCCCAGGTGGAAACGCACCAGGCAGAGCCCGTTGCTGAGGCTTCACCAGTGGCCACCCCGGCGCAGAGCGAACCTGGGCCAGACGCAGAGCCCGCTCCTGAGCCAGAAAACCTGGCGCCGCTGGCGGAGCCGACTAGTGAGGCGGAAGTGGCCACCTGGTGGGCCGCCTTGTTGTTGCGCCTGGACGTGGATGGCACGGTGCGCAATATCGCCCGCAATGCGGTGCTGATCAGCCGTGAGGAAAGCGTCTGGACGCTGCGCATCAGCCCCGGGCATCAGGTGCTGGTCAACAAGGAGCGGCTGGAGGAATTGAGCGGTGCGCTGGGCAATTACTTCCAGCGACGCATTCAGGTTCAGGTGGAATTTGAGCAGCAGCCGGGCGCGACCCCGGAGGTAATGGCCGAAGCGCGCCGGCAGGAATTGCTTGCCCAGGCCAAGGACACCCTGCACGCCGACCCGGTGGTGCAGCAACTGGTCACCACCTTTGCGGGGCGATTGGACGAAGAAAGCGTCACCCCGAAAGAGACAGTGGAATAAGTACGCTGGAAGCGAGATGCATGACGCCGGACGCTACAATCAAAATCACAAGCAAAGAGCGCAACAGGCTTGACGCGGCAGCGATGCTTTTAGACTGATCATGCGTCATGCGTTAATTTGGAGTAAACCATGGATTTCGATATTAACAATCTCATGCAGCAGGCCCAGGCCATGCAGGAGAAAATGAAAAAAATGCAGGAAGAGGCCGCCAATAGTGAAGTGGTGGGCGAGTCCGGTGCGGGCCTGGTGAAAGTCACCATGAACGGTCGGCACGATGTGAAAGGCGTGGATATTGATGCCAGCCTGATGAGCGAAGACAAGGAATTACTGGAAGACCTGCTTGCCGCCGCGGTGAATGATGCGGTACGCCGGGTGGAAAAACAGCAGCAGGACAACATGCAGAACATGGCGGGTGGCTTTCCCTTCCCGCCTGGCTTCAAACCGTAAGCTCACCGACGAGACGCCGAGATTGTGAAACACGCGCCGCTGGTCGACCAGCTTATCAACGCCTTTACTTGCCTGCCCGGGGTTGGCCCCCGTTCTGCCCAGCGCATGGCCTATGCGTTGCTGGATCGCGGGCGCGAATCCGGGCGCCGGTTAGGCGATGCGCTCCATGCTGCCATGGACGGCGTGCAGCATTGCCAGCGTTGCCGCAACTATGCTGAAGCAGAACTTTGCCCTGTCTGCGATGATCCGCGTCGCGATGCCTCGCTGGTCTGCATCGTTGCCACCCCCGGGGATGTGCTGGCATTTGAGCAGTCCGGCGAATACCGGGGCCAGTACTTCGTGCTGATGGGGGAACTCTCGCCGCTGGACGGTGTGGGCCCCCGTGAGTTGGGGCTGGATGTGCTTGAACAACGTCTTAATGAAGGGCAGATCAGCGAGTTGATTCTGGCTACTGGCACGACTGTGGAAGGCGAAGCCACAGCCCATTATGTACTGGACCTGGCCCGGGACGCGGGAGTGGGTGTCAGCCGCATCGCCCAGGGGGTGCCCATGGGCGGTGAGCTTGAATTCGTTGATGGCGCTACCCTGGCCCAGGCGCTGAGAGGTCGCAGGCCCTTTGACGCCTGATAAAGGGCCCCTTCCTGGGGGGCTATCGAAAGCGTAAATCTCCTTTTCTACCCGTAAACACAAGCCGCGGTTTCGTCTGGTTTCCCTTGGCGGCTTTCTGTTATGGTTGGACCAAGCAAGCGCTAGGTTGTGCGCAATCCAATAATCCAAGGAGGTCCAGTGAGCGCCCTGAACTATTTCAATGAAACCCACCAGATGGTGCGAGATACCGTCCGCAAATTCGTTGAGCGGGAAATCCTCCCGGAGGTGGATGACTGGGAAGAAGCAGGGGAATTCCCCCGGGAGTTGTACAAGACGGCAGCGAATGCGGGCATTCTGGGTATCAATGCGCCGGAGGAATTTGGTGGGACGGGCGAAGACGTCTTCATGAAAATCGCCGCCTGCGAAGAATTGGTGCGTTGCTCATCGGGCGGACTTTGCGCAAGCCTGGGATCGCTGGATATCGGGCTGCCACCGGTCTGGAAATGGGGCAGTGATGCCATGAAGCAACGGGTTATTCCCGAGGTGATTAATGGCGACAAAATCTCCGCCCTGGCCATCACCGAGCCCAATGGTGGTTCTGATGTGGCGAACCTGCAAACCCGTGCCGTGCGAGATGGCGATCACTATGTGGTGAACGGCGCCAAGACTTTTATCACCAGTGGTGTGCGAGCGGATTATTACACCGTGGCGGTCCGTACCGGCGACAAGGGATACGGCGGCATCAGCCTGTTGCTGATCGAGAAAGGCACGCCGGGCTTTACGGTGGGGCGCAAGCTGAAAAAAATGGGTTGGTGGGCCTCTGACACGGCCGAGCTGTTTTTCGAAGATTGCCGGGTGCCAGCGGAGAACTTGATCGGGCCGGAAAATGGTGGCTTTTATTGCATCATGAGCAATTTCCAGATGGAACGTTTGATTCTGGCGGTGACGGCAAACAGCACGGCTCAATTGGCGCTGGATGAAGCCATGAAGTATGTGAAGGAGCGGGAAGCCTTTGGTCGTCCCCTTGCCGGCTTTCAGGTGACTCGCCACAAGCTGGCGGAAATGGCCACGGATGTGAAAGCCAGCACTGAATTTACCTACCGGGTGGCGGCCCGGATCGCGGCCGGTGAAAACTGTGTGCTGGATGTGTCCATGGCGAAGAATGTGGCAACACGCTGCGCAGACAGAGTGACCTATGACGCCGTACAACTCTTCGGCGGCAGCGGTTACATGCGTGGCACGGTGGTGGAGCGTTTGTTTCGCGACAACCGGATTCTGTCCATTGGCGGTGGCACCCACGAAATCATGAACGAAGTGATCGCCAAGCAGATGGGGCTGTAAGAGCGGCAAGCTACAAGTTCCAAGCTTCAACACGGTAAAAGCGTTTTGATTCTGAAACGTAAGAGGCCGCGCCTAATCTATGGGCGCGGCCTCTTTGTGTTAGAGCGACAACACGTTTCAATCGCGTTGTAGCTTGTAGCTTGTAGCTGTCAGGTACACTCCGCCCGTGCCGGTGCCATCTTGCAGCGAACCTTGCGCAGCAAGCCGAGCATATCCGGGTCGTAGTAGCCTTCGTCACGAAGCTGGTTGCGTGCTTCCTGCATCATCACTTCGTACTCAGCCTTGTCTGCATCGGGAATTTCTACCCACCAGTGTTTGTCCACGTGTTGGGCTTCTTTATCCAGTTGCTCGGTGATGCGGTGCAGGTTGTTGTAGAAATACTCCCGCGACTTTTGCGCCATTTCCGCCGGGAATTTGTCTTTCTTGGCGATCAGCTGAATGGTCAGCTGGGCCAGCGGGTAGTTGATGATGCCACCGTCCGGACTCAGGCCCTTGTAGAGTTCCAGCGCGTTGTAGGCGACCAGCGGCGCAGCGATCACGTCCACCACCCCGTTGTTGAACTTGGTGGAGAAGTTGGTGATGTCTGAGGCAACCGGTGTGGCGCCGACCTGGGAAACCAGTTTGGCCTGGGTCTCATCGTATTCCAGTACCGCCACTTTCTTGCCGGCCGCTTTGGCCAGGGAGTTCACCTGGCGGTCGTTGACGAAAATATAGGCTGCCCCGGCGGGTGCAATCCCCATGATTTGGTAGGAGCCCTGGGACAGTTTGTCTGCGCTCTGGGGGTGGGCCAGCACCTGCAGCACCACCTTCATGTGGTCCATGGTAGGGATGGCACCAATGGAGTCGACAGTACCGGCGTATTTGTTGAACGCCCGGCCGCGGATGCCGGTAATCAGGGAGGCGTCACAAACCCCGGCTTTCAAATCTTCTGCCGCAATGGCTTCGTTAGTGTAGGGGACCAGCTCGGTTTCCAGGCCCCAGTCCAGTGCGGCGGCTTTCCAGTCTTTCATGGCACCCATGACCGGGCCCACGTTGCCGACAATGTCGAATACACAGATTTTGCGTTTGATGGTCTCTGCCTGCACGGAGAGGGAGGCAGTGAGCGCACAGGCCGTGACAACGGCGGTGAACAGCTTCTTCATCAGTCTCTTCCTGATTGTTATTGCTAGTATTTTGGCTGACGCCGGGAGCGTTTCCCGATACTAGTGCCAGAATCGGGGAAAGCAAAAACACCAAGCGTCAGGAATGCGGGATATTAAGTCAATGGCCCGGCGTAGCCGGTGTCCCGCTGTCGGGCGCATGGGCATCATCTGTTCTGGTGTGCATCTTCGGTGCTGTCCCAGGAAGGAGGGGGGATTTTTGCTTTGCGGCGGACCTCTCCAGGGGTGTGCCCGGTCCAGCCCCGGTATGCCTTGCTGAAACTGGCCTGGTCGCTGTAGCCCAGATAATCGGCAATTTTTTCCAGTGCCATATCGGTATCTACCAGATAGCGGGTGGCAAACATTTCACGAATTTCGTTGCGAAGCCCACTGAAAGCAAACCCGGACAAGCTTAAGTGGCGGCGTACAGAGCGAGGGCTCATCCCCAGCCGGGCAGCTACCCGTTCCAGGGTGCTGTCACGCCCGGGAGCGTTGCGGATTTCATGGCGTACCTGAATAACTACCTTGAGGCTTTCATCGCCCTGGGCCTGCTCCTGGGAGCGGGCAGTGGCCAGATAGTTGGCCACTGAGGCGTCATCATCACGAACTTGCCGGCCGGATAGCGGAAGCAGAACGCGGTTGTGATCGCAGTTGAATTTCATTTCGATGCCTTCGCCCAGGTGTTGAAAACTGGAGGCCTTGGCCGAGCAGGGGAAGTCGTATTCAAAGGTAAAGTGGCGACAGACAAGCGATGCCAATGCATGAATGCTGCCCATGTAGATGTTGGTAACAAAGGGCCTTAGCTCACCGAGATCCCAGCTGTCATGCAGGCGGATGGAAATGTCTTCGCCTGTGCAATGGATTTCCATATCCATGATGGGTAATGAAACGCGCAGATATTGCACCACCATGTTGACCAGCTTGCGATAATCCTGTTGGCGAAGCAGAGCAAAACCCAACAGACCATGGCCCTGTAAATCCAGCTCCTGACCGAAGCGAAATGAGGCGGTGTCGTCTTTGAGAAGAGAGTCAGCATGACGCAGCATGGCGAGTAGCTGTCTCATGGTCAGGTAAGCATCAGGGTTATTCAATAAAGCGGGGTCGATGTTGGCTTCTTTGAGTACGGTAGTTCCACTTAATCCATGTTTTTGTGTGAACCGTAAGAAACGGCGGGCATAGCGGATAGAAATTAGCGGAACGTCCAGTGCCATCCCATTATTTTTCATTTTTCTGCCTTGGCCATGTGGCCTGACATTGTTGTTATTTTAGTTGTGATGCGCATCTCATAGAGCGCGTTATTGTTGCTGGCTTAAACCAGTGTTGCCATTTTTAACAAAAAAATGGCCGCTTTGACTATTAAGTAAATCACGGTCCATGTAGATCATGAGCACCGCTTTTTAACGCATAAAAATAAACATGGAGCGGGAAAATGCAACGGGAAAATGCATCTAGCCTGAAAGCCCGATATCTGCCTCTGTCCAAGGTATCGGTACCCATAATGCGAAGAATGTATGAGATTTATTCTGGCTACTACGAAAATATAAGTTTGGATATTTTTTGCCAGGACATGGTGGAAAAGAGTGGCGTTTTTTTAGTGGAAGAGAGAAAAACCAAGCGCGTGGTTGGTTTTTCTACCCTGAAGGTTCTCGACATGAATGTGGAGGGGCGCAGGGTAAAAGGGGTATTTAGTGGTGATACCATCATTGAAGAAGAATACTGGGGAAACAAAGCCCTCCAGGTGAAGTTTTTCTTCCGGATGATTCGCGAAAAAATACGTCACCCGTTCCGTCCCATGTTCTGGTTGTTGATTTCCAAGGGATATAAAACTTACCTGCTGCTGGCAAATAATTTCTATAATTATTATCCCAATCCGGAAGGCAGGAATCAGCGACTCGCCCCCTTGGTTGATGCGTACTGCCAATCGCTATTCGCTGATTACTATTGCAATAAACGCCGCCTTCTTGATTTTGGTGAAGGCTATACGCACCTGAAATCCGATGTGGCGGGAATTTCTGATGAGATGCGTTTGGGCAATGCAAAAATCCAGTTTTTTGAAAAGCGGAATCCTTCCTGGCAGCGCGGTACGGAATTGCCCTGTATTGGGCAGGTTAATCTGAAGCTCCTGGTTAGCTACCCCTTCCAGCTATGGCAAAAACAGCGCCGTAAAACCAAGCCCGCAGTGGCAACTGTGGCCTGCGAATAAGCCGGGAAATATCATGTTTGGACATCGTCTTCTGAAGCTGGCCGCCTGGCCAGGTGAGCGTCGTTTTGCGGCTGGCCGAGAGCGGCTGGAATCGGTACAGCGGCAGAAACAGGCCGCGCTGCTCAAGCGGGTGGCGGCCAGCCCGTTGGGGCGTAGCAACGCCATTCAGGCAGATTGGTCATGGGAAACCTTCGCTGACCGGCAGCCGGTTACGGATTATGAGCAATGGGCCGACGCAATCACCTTGTCGCGGGAGCAAGGTGATTGCCAGTTGATCGATTCCCCTTTGGTTCGCTGCCAGCCAACCAGTGGCTCCACGTCCGCGATTAAATGGATTCCCTATACCCGCCAGTTTCTCGGTGAACTGGATGCGGCCATCAGCCCCTGGATTGTGGATTTGTACCGGCAGTTCCCCCGACTGGTTCAAGGGCGTCATTACTGGTCCATGTCCTGGGTGCCCACCTCGCTGCGCGACAATATGCGTGAGGATGTGAACGACGACATCCAGTTGATGTCCATGGGCAAGCGCCTGCTGGCCGGGGCAACCCAGTGTGTGCCACAGGATGTGGCGTTGGCGAGAACCTCTGATGATTCCCTGTTTGCCACCCTTGCGTATCTGGTTAGCGACCCGTCTTTATCCATGCTTTCGATCTGGAGTCCTACTTTCGGGCTGGGGATGCTGCGTGCCATAGCGCAGTGGCGAGAGGAACTTGCAGAGGTACTCAACACCGGGCGCTGGGGAAACCGCATGCTTGGTGGTGCCGTGGACTCCTGCCCCTGGTCTCCGCAAGCGGCAGCCTTGCTGCGTGAGTGGGACGGCCGCTTAAACGCGGATTTTCTGATGGCGCTGTGGCCGAAACTGGCGCTGGTGAGTGCCTGGGATACGGCGGCCTCCACGCCGTGGGCAAAAGAGCTGCATGCGTTACTTCCCCAGGCCGCGTTTCAGGGCAAAGGACTATGGGCCACCGAAGGCGTAGTTACCATTCCCTATGCGGGCCGTTATCCACTGGCGTATCGCAGCCACGTGTATGAATTTCAGGATCCCACCGATGGCCGTATTTTCGCTCCCTGGCAACTGGAGGCCGGGCAGCAGGTCATGCCGTTGATGAGTACCGGTAGCGGGTTGTTGCGCTATCGCCTGAACGATCTGGTTGAAGTGGATGATTTTGTCGGCGGTATTCCCAGCCTGCGATTCCTTGGGCGAGCAGGAACCACTGATCTGGTTGGTGAAAAAATGACGGCGGCGGCTGTGGATGGTGCGATGGCGGCCCTGGCGTTGCCGGAGGAATTACTACCCGTATGCACGGTGGCGGTGGATCAATCCGCGCAGGGTTTACCTGGTTATGTGCTGTTACTGGAAGGGGAAAACCTGGCCGTAGCGCAGCACATAGCGGTGCAGATGGAGTCAGCGTTGCAGCTGCATTTTCATTACCAGTTGGCACGCAACCTGGGGCAACTGGCCCCTTTGCGCTGCGTTATCCACCCGGGCATGCGTGAGCGTTATCTGCAGCACTGCCGTCAACGCGGCATGATCGAAGGCAACATAAAAATGGAATCCCTGCAATATTGGGCTGGGGCGCTACCAACCTGGCTGGAAGCGCGTACGGCACAAGCGCAAGATTGCGGGGTGCCGGTATGAGTTATCGCATACGGCCTGCCTGTGACCAGGATAACGGAGCCATCCTGGCGCTGCTGCAGGGAACGCCCCAGCACGGCGCGGTGACCCTGAATTTTGAGCGGAACCCGGATTACTTTCGGGGCGCTCAGGTGACCTGCGAAAAGCCGGACGTGTGGGTGGCTGAGCCCAAGGGGGGCGCCGGTGAACTGGGTGCTGTCTACAATGTGGGCTGGCGCCACCTGTGGGTGAATGGCGAGGTCAAACCGATCCGCTATGCACACGATTTACGTATCGCACCGCAATTTCGTAATGGCCTGGTGCTGCACCGCCTGTTCCGCCAGTTGCGCAAGCAGTTGTCTGAGGGGGAGTGGATGCAGACCACGGTGCTGCGCGACAACGAGGCCTCACTGGGGTCCGTGGCCAGTGGCCGTGCCGGGCTGCCCACCTATTACCCCCATGGCACTATCGAGACCAGCCTGGTGTATACCCGGGCGCGCCATCAGCGGTTGCCAAAAGATGTGCAAATTCGGCAAACCGGTGAAGCCGACCTGCCTGCCATGGCAGCGTTGCTGCAACGCGAAGGAGCCAGCAAGCAGTTCTTTCCCTACTGGGATGTTTGCCGGGTACGCGGTGACGCTTATTGCTACGGACTGAACCCGGAGAGCTTTCTTGGGCTGTGGGTCAATGGGCAGCTGAAGGGGGTGCTGGGATTCTGGGATCAGCAGGGCATAAAGCAGACGCGCGTCTTGGGTTATGCACGGGGTCTGCGGGTTTTGCGCCACCTCTACAATACCCATAGCGTTTTACGCGGCGGCATGAAGCTGCCTGCGCCCGGTGGCATCTTGTCTTATCTGACCTTGCACAGTGTGGTGGTGGAAGATAACCAGCCCGATTTGCTGCGTCTGTTGCTGGATCACGCCGTGGACCGTTTTCATGGTCGATATGATGCCCTGGTGTGTGGTTTCTTTGCACAGGATCCTCTGGCACGCGTGCCGGCACGCTACCGCCGCCGTCTGTTATTGAGTGATCACTTTCTGGTGAGCTACGACGGTGACCCCCGGGCGCAACTGGATGATCGCCTGCCCTATGTGGAAGTGGCGCGCCTGTGAATACCTTGTCTACCCGATCATTGTCGTCCCGGCCGCCGGTGGATTATATCGGCATGTGGTACCGCGCCCGAGCCGGGCTGGGTATTGATGATCGCATAGAATTTATCTTCATCGATCCGTACAGCGGTGAACGCGACACCGTCGCCTTGCGCCATCGGGACCATGATGGGGTGGGCGGCATTACCCAGGCCTTGAAACAACGCGGGGTGACCCCGCCGGCCATGCCACTGAGCCGCCAGAAGCAGGCACCGCGCTGGTGGCAGCGTTGGCAACGGTTGCCGGACGACCTGCCTGCAGTGGAACCGGTGTGGCGCCGCTGGCGGGACTTGGCTGGGCAAGCAGAACCTGAAGCGATCGAAGCCAGCCCGGTCTGCGTGCAATGGTTGAATCCGGCGCAGACCCGTGCGCTGTATCAGCGAGCCCACCAGCACAAGGTATCCGTGAACAGCCTGCTGTTGCTGGCATTGCACCGGGCGGTCTGTGACACCCTGATGTTGCACGGCATTGCCGGTAGCTGGTGCTTTCCGGTGAACATGCGCGGTGTGGTGCCCATGTTGCGTGAGGACATGAACCTGTCCAGCGCGTTCTATCTCACTGTGGACCATGAGGACAAGGCCGCCAGGCTGGACCGCTCCGTGCGCGGCTACCTCAAGGCCAATGTGCACTGGCGGTATTGGCATCTGGCACGTATTGGCCGCTTGATTGGCCAGCGGGGGGTGAACTGGTTGTGTGGGCGTTTGCAGAAAGGCACCCGGCACTGCGGGTCTTTTTCCAGCCTGGGTGAGTGGGAAATGGACTTTGCCTCCGCCGGGATGCCCAAGGATACCGTGTTTGCCTGCTGTGGCCCGGGCAGCCCGAGCCATCCGGTCGCGAATGGTGTGATTGTGGTAAATGGCTGTATGAGCCTGTCCCTGAAAGTGCACTCTTCCCTGGGCGTGCCGCAAGCCACGGTACGCCAGTGCTTGCAGCGCTGGGTTAATTGGCTGGGAGTGGTTGAATGAAATTGCCTGCCGGTTTGCGTTCCCTCAGCTTGCGGACACTGGTGGCGTTGCTGGCCACCCTGGCCATGGTGATGGCCGTTTTCTCACTTTATCTGGTGCCGCCGGCCCCCCCGCCGGCCAAGGCCAAGGATAGCGTGTTGGCCCTCAATACCATCACCGTGGATTGGCGGGATGTGGTGATTCCGGTGTTCAGTCAGGGCCAGGCCACGGCGCGCCACGACCTGCCGTTGAGTCTTGAGGTCTCCGGGCGAATTCAGGAGGTGGCGCCGGCGTTTGCCGATGGTGGGCGAGTGGCTGCAGGCGATGTGTTGCTCAAGCTGGATCCGGAGCCTTTTGCTCTGGAGGTCACCTCGCGTCAGAACAGTGTCCATGCGGCGCGTCTGCATCTGGCCCAGACCCGGGCCAAGGCGCGGGTGTCCGGGGCTTCCGGGCGCTCATCGGCGCTGGGGCGGTTCGAGCCGCAACTGGACGAAGCCTTAAGCCGGCTGAGTGCCGCCCGTGCCAGCCTGCGTCAGGCGGAGCGTAACCAGGAACAGACCGAATTGCTGGCGCCGATCAGCGGGCGCCTGAAAGCTGTACAGGTGATGGCAGGGCAACATGTGCAGGCGGGCAGCAAGCTGGCCCAGCTGTATCAGGAAGACCAGGTGGAAATTCGCCTGCCGGTCCGTGATGAGTGGCTGGGCTTGCTGGGTATCGTGCCTGGTGATGACAGCACTCTGGAGGCGGTCAGTGTGATCCT
>NZ_LWEZ01001272.1:0-2328 GCF_001634945.1 Alcanivorax sp. HI0044 | reverse complement strand
TATTGAGTGGGAGTGCTCTACCACGGTGAACCTGGGGCCGCAGGGGTTTTGTACCTACGCTGAGTGAGCTACGAGCTACGAGCTACGAGCTACGAGCTACGAGCTACGAGCTACGAGCTACGAGCTACGAGCTACGAGCTACGAGCTACGAGCTACGAGCTACGAGCTACGAGCTACGAAAATGGAGAGGGGTGGCCGGAAAAGTTCCCTGGATTTTCCTTTCCAACTTTTCACTTTGAACTTTCAACTGATCTTTCGCGGGCAAGACGATCACAGTGTGGTACCATCCCAGCCCGCGTTGCCGCTTGAAGCTTGTCGCTCGCCGCTTTTAACTGCCGATCTTTCTCAGCTGATAGACGTTGTGGGTAATGGCAACCACTTCGCCATTGGCATCCTTGATTTCCACATCCCATTCGAAATCACATTTTCCTGTTTCTTCGGTGGTGCTCTCGATGCGGGAGATTTCCTCTTCGCTGAGGGTGACTTCCACGGTGACGTCGGTGGTGGCCGGGCGGCGGAAGCGAATCGACATATCCTTGACGATGGGATAGAAGCGTTTGGTGTCGAATGAAGTCAGGTAGATGGTGCCACCAGGCAGCTCGGCAATGGTGTAGAGCGCACCAGCGTACATGATGCCAACGTGGTTAAGATTGGGCTTGAGTGGCATCAGCATCTTGCAGTAGCCGCGCTCCACTTCCAGTGTCTGCACTTCGCAGCGTTCCACAAACGGAAAGGTCTTGTCGCTGGCTGTTTTGATAATGGTTTTCTGTTCTTCGCTCAGGGCCATGCTGTTATCTCCTCAGTTGCCGGTGATGCTAGCAAAGCCGCTGAGGATGCCCACAAACCGTTTTGTTCAGCACGTTGATGAAAATGGTCAGGGGTAAGGCAAAATCAGTTTTGCAGGAGCGCGTCCGTCTTGGCAGCGCAGATAAAATCGTTGCGGTGCAGCCCCTGAATCTTGTGGGTCCACCAGGTGACGGTGACCTTGCCGTATTCGGTAAGAATGGCGGGGTGGTGGCCTTCCTGTTCCGCCAGATCGCCGACCCGATGGGTGAAATCCAGTGCCTGGACGAAGTTCTTGAAGCTGAAGTGCCGTTGCAGTTTCTCGACGCCGTCTTCTTCCACCAGCATCCAGTCGGGTACTTGCGGATGGAGTTCTTTGCGGTCCTGGTCACTGACCAGGGGAGAATCGGCGCGGCAGGCCTCGCATTGTTGTGTGTTGAGGGTGCTCATGGCAATCAATCCAATCTGGCTAGTGGATGACAGACTCGCTTGTTCTGATTGTCAGTGATCCACCAGCCATTATCAATTCAGCCCTGTGCGGGTTCGCACAAACGCACCGGGTCACCGTTGGTGCCGCCGGGGGCCATCTTTTTCAGAATGCGCCGCAGCTTTTCCATGTCGGTGTCGTCACGCACCCGGCCGGGAATTTCCATCCCGTCGGCCAGATTAAGCAGCACGGCCTTCATTTTTTCCGGCATCAACACCGGCTGGCGATGTTGCAGTACGTAGATCAGGTCGCCACGCTTGAACAGCATAAAGCCGTAGTAGTAGGTGCCGCTTTCCACCTCATCATCCTTCACCTTGGCCGCATCGACATTGATGCCGATGATGGCGAACAGCGCCTTCGGGTCTGCATCGTCCAGGAATTCCCGGTAGGAGGCTTCGGCGCTGGTGACCATGGGGGCTTTGGCGACCACTTCACGCAGGTAGCTGTTAAGGCTGAGATTGAGCAGCGTCAGGTCTGATGCGAAGCGCGGGGCTTCGATCATCGGGTGGTTTTCCACGTTCAGGTAGTCCACCCGAAACAGGCGGCCGCTGCCGTCCCAGAAGGTGGTGGAGCCCCCGTTACGGTCACAGCGTTCATCCAGCACCACTTCGCCACGGAAAGTGTTGATGCCAAGATCAAGGATGTAGGCGCCGGCCGGTGAAAAGTAGTAATCGCCCTGGCGTTCCCCTTGCAGGCCCTGACAGGCAACAAGGAGCAAACTCAAGGACAGCGCGGCAGTTTTGATTATTTTCATTATTCGCCCCGGATATAAAAAAGCACACCGATCATAGCATACCCGTTGCATAGTGCAGCGATTAACCTTTTGTTAGGGAACCTCTGAATAACCCCTTGCATGCTCAGCGTGGCCTGAAGCGTGCAGCTGTTGTGTCTTGTCTCGATGGCCAGGGTGGTTCCCTTTCCGAGAGGCAAGGCGCAGCAGATGTGCGCTTCAGGCCGCGCCCTTCGGGTCTTCCAGGCTGGCCCGCACTCGTTGTTGCCCTTTTTCGATGGATGGACATACACCTTCAAAAGCGCGCCTAGATTGCGAACCAGCCTGA
>NZ_LWEZ01001271.1:0-782 GCF_001634945.1 Alcanivorax sp. HI0044 | reverse complement strand
CGCCGGGCAGTTTCGCGGTGCAGGGCAATTCCCTGCTGATTCATACCCGTGGTTTCAATGACAGCGACGGTGGCGAGCAGTCCGAGCGTATTCGGCTGTCCCTGTCCGGCGGGCTGATTCGCAGCCTGGAAGCCGGCGGCGATCGCCTGGCCCGGCTGGAGCCATTGCAGATCGGCAGTATTCACCCCCAGCACGCTGAGGACCGGGTACTGGTGCCGCTGGATAAGGTGCCGCCGTTGCTGGTGGACATGCTCATCGCCACCGAAGACCGCAGTTTCTACGACCACCATGGCATTTCCCTGCGCGGCTTGAGCCGCGCCATGCTGGCCAATATCAAGGCCGGCGGCCTGGTGCAGGGCGGCAGTACCCTGACCCAGCAGCTGGTGAAGAACTTCTGGCTCAGCTCCGACCGGACCCTGTCGCGCAAGCTGATGGAAATGCCCATGGCCTTGCTGCTGGAGCTGCATTACAGCAAGGACCAGATTCTCGAGGCCTACTTGAATGAGGTCTATCTCGGCCAGGACGGCGCCCGCGCCATTCATGGTATGGGCCTGGGAGCGCAGTTCCTGTTTGGCCGACCGCTGGAAGAACTGGAACCCCATCAGCTGGCGACGCTGGTGGCCTTGCTGAAAGGCCCCAGCTGGTACGACCCGCGCCGCCGTCCGGAGCGGGCCATGGAGCGCCGCAATACCGTGTTGAAAGTGGCTCGTGACGAAGGTGCCTTGTCCAGCGCGGACTACAACAAGTACAGCGCCCGGCCGCTGGAAGTGGTGCCGCGGGGT
>NZ_LWEZ01001270.1:0-981 GCF_001634945.1 Alcanivorax sp. HI0044 | reverse complement strand
CCAGGTGTGCGCCCTGCACGGCGGTGGCCACGTCCGGCTCCAGGCTGACCCGGTCCGGGTAGCGGCCCAGCAAGTCGCTGTCCGGAGTGAAGCCATCCGGGCTGCTGATCACCAGCTCGAAATCAAACTGATTGGCGGCGTTGATGTAGCTGGCGCACATGTTGTTGCCATCGCCGACCCACACCACTTTCTTGCCCTGAATGCTGCCGCGGTGTTCCACATAGGTTTGCATGTCGGCCAGCAACTGGCAGGGGTGAAAGTCGTCGGTGAGTGCGTTGATCACCGGTACCGCAGAGTGGTCGGCAAACGTCTGCAGGGTGGCGTGGTCAAAGGTGCGAATCATCACCGCGTCGACCATACGTGACAGTACCCGTGCGGAATCCTCGATTGGTTCGCCGCGGCCCAGCTGGGTGTCACGGGGTGACAGGAAAATGCTGGCGCCACCGAAATGGGTCATCGCCACTTCGAAGGAAACGCGGGTGCGAGTGGATGATTTTTCAAAAATCATGCCCAGGGTTTTGCCTTTCAGCGGCTCGTGGTGCTGGCCGTTGCGCAGCATGGTTTTAAGCTCAATGGCGCGCTGGATCAGGTAGCCGAGCTCATCCGGGGTCAGGTCGGTGAGGGTCAGGAAATGACGGGTCATGCGACCTCCTGCTCGTCGGCAAAACGGTGGATCAGAGTCGAGAGAGTGTCCACCAGGTGCTGCATCTCTGCCTGGCTGATTACCAGTGGCGGCAGCAAGCGCACCACGGAACCGGCAGTGACATTGATCAGCAGGCCGGCGTCACGGGCCCGGTTAACCAGTTCGGCGCAGGGGCGATCTAGCTGGATGCCGAGCATCAGGCCTTTCTGGCGGATCTCGGTAACCATGGGCAGAGCTGAGAATGCCTGGGTAAAGGCGTCTTTCAGCCAGGATCCCTTGTCGGCCACGCCATCAATGATGTCGTCGGTGAGGGTGTTTACCACGGTCAGGGCGGTGGC
>NZ_LWEZ01001269.1:0-517 GCF_001634945.1 Alcanivorax sp. HI0044 | reverse complement strand
CAGAAACGGGGCGCGCAGGCCGAGAAACCGGCAGGCTGCATCGAGGGCATCCTGAGCGCTGGCGCTGGACAAAGCCAGTTTCGCGTCGACTTACTTGGCGTTCTCGTAAGCTTCGACAGATTTGATGATCTCGGCTTTGGCCGCTTCGGCGCCATCCCAGCCATCAACTTTCACCCACTTGCCTGCTTCCAGCTCTTTGTAGTGCTCGAAGAAGTGCTTGATCTGGGCCAGCAGCAGCTCTGGCAAGTCGTTGATGTCTTTCACGTTGTCGTAGATCTTGGTCAGCTTGGTGTGCGGAACCGCCACCAGCTTGGCATCTTTACCGGCTTCGTCGGTCATGTTCAGGATGCCCACCGGGCGACAGCGAATCACGGAGCCGGGAACCACCGGGTAGGGGGTCACAACCAGCACGTCCAGCGGATCGCCATCTTCGGACAGGGTGTTGGGGATGTAGCCGTAGTTGGCCGGGTAGAACATGGGGGTTGCCATGAAGCGGTCCACGAATACCGCGTTGCTG
>NZ_LWEZ01001268.1:0-3403 GCF_001634945.1 Alcanivorax sp. HI0044 | reverse complement strand
TTTTGACGATCCTTGTCCGCCACCTGGTCGCGCAGGGCGCGCACAGAATCTACGAAGAAACGCTCGCCGTCCGGGAAGGTCAGCGACAGGATATTCAGCAGATGGGTCAGCACAGGGTCGTTATCAAACCAGTAATCATCATGTTTGATGCCATCGAAGGAAAACCCCATGCGGCGGGGTACGATGGGCACAACCGGTGCCTTATGTTTTTTTGTCAGCGGCAATTTCATGTTGGCTCCTGGCGCAAATGCCATTGGTGACATTGTTCAATGACAACTACTATGCAGGCAGAGATAACCAAGTTCTTGTCGTGGAGGGCCAACAAATGGTGAGTTCGGGCCGCACCTGGGGAAATGCCGGGGTGCCGGGCATCTATGTGGTGCTGTTGTACGACCTGTTGGTGGCCTTGAAGCTGGATGCGCCGACTCTGCTGGTGGGGTTGGGGGTGAGTCGGGATGAGCTGCTGGCGGTGGATCGCCGGGTCTCCATGTCCCTGGCCCAGACAGTGGCCGAGCGCGGGGTCGAAATGGTGGGCGATCGTGGCCTGGGGTTTCGCTATGCCCGCGCCATGAGCATTACCCTGCATGGCCCGGTGGGGCTACTGGCTTTGTCCAGCGCCAGCGCTCAGGATGCCCTCGATGCAGCCTGCCGGTTTCTCGGCCTGCGCGCCCCGTTTCTGGAAATTCACCAAGCCCGCCATGCAGACCGGGCTCATCTTCAATTGCGTAGCACCCGCCCGTTAGGCGTAGCCCATGATTTTATTATCGAGGCCATGCTGGTGGGGCTGGCGTTCATGATCGAACAGCTGTTGGAGAGTTTGCCGGAGGGGTTGGAGATTCACCGTCGCGGCCCCGCGCCGGCCTGGTTGGCGGCGCTGCGGGAGGATGTGGGGGTGCCGGTGCGGTTTGATCAGTCGGAAGACGCGCTGGTGTTTCCCTTGTCTGCCCTGGAGGCGCGGCCACGTCTGGCGGACCCGCAGGTGGCAGCGATTGCACGCGAGCAGTGCGAGATGGAGTTCCGTCAGTGGCGCACCGAAGAAGAGGGCGTGATGGCGGAGCGTATCCGCACAGCGTTACAGGACCATGCGGCGCCGTTGCCGTCGCTGGAAGGCATGGCGGATCGGCTGGCGGTGTCTGCCCGCACCCTGAAACGTCACTTGCAGCAGGCCGGGTTGAGCTATCGCCAATTGCAGGATGAAGAGCGCTACCGGCAGGCTTGCCGTTTGTTGGCGAAGGCGGAGAAGAGCATTAGCGAGGTGGCCTACCACCTTGGTTATAACGATGTGGCGAACTTCTCCAAGGCGTTCAAGCGCTGGAGTGGCCTGACTCCGAAGGGCTACCGGGAGCAACACTCGCGGGTGTGAGAGGCGAGTAACGAGTTTCGAGTTGCGAAGATCAAAACCTTTACAGACCAGGCGCTTCGGTTTTTGCTTTTCGAAACTCGCAGGTCTTGCCCGTGCTTCTCAAAACAGAAAGGCCGCGCCCGGTTGCCCGGGCGCGGCCTTTTGTCGCTGGCGCTGTTCTGCCAGTTTCGCGTCGACTTACTTGGCGTTCTCGTAAGCTTCGACAGATTTGATGATCTCGGCTTTGGCCGCTTCGGCGCCATCCCAGCCATCAACTTTCACCCACTTGCCTGCTTCCAGCTCTTTGTAGTGCTCGAAGAAGTGCTTGATCTGGGCCAGCAGCAGCTCTGGCAAGTCGTTGATGTCTTTCACGTTGTCGTAGATCTTGGTCAGCTTGGTGTGCGGAACCGCCACCAGCTTGGCATCTTTACCGGCTTCGTCGGTCATGTTCAGGATGCCCACCGGGCGACAGCGAATCACGGAGCCGGGAACCACCGGGTAGGGGGTCACAACCAGCACGTCCAGCGGATCGCCATCTTCGGACAGGGTGTTGGGGATGTAGCCGTAGTTGGCCGGGTAGAACATGGGGGTTGCCATGAAGCGGTCCACGAATACCGCGTTGCTGTCTTTGTCGATCTCGTACTTGATCGGGTCAGCGTTGGCCGGGATCTCGATGGCCACGTAGATATCTTCGGGGAGGTCTTTCCCGGCGGGAACCTTAGCAAAATCCATGGTCTGTCCTTCTCAACAGGGTTGGTGGTGGGCGCGGATTATAGCAATGGCAGCGGGCTGCGGCTAATCGCCGAAGGTCGAACCGGCCTATGGAATAGGAATATCCTTATTCCACAGGCGGTCCGGGGGAGGGTGGTGGGCAAATCGGTGCTTATTGGGCTGATTTCCAGCCCGGGTAATCCCCTTGCAGTAGCTTCACGTTCTTGAAACCGGCATTTTCCAGCACGGTGGCAGCGGCACTGGCGCGGCGACCAGACTGGCAATACAGCACAATATCTTCCTTGCGATACTGCTCCATCATGTCCAGGTGGTGTTCCATCTGCTTGGCGGGCACCATGATGGCGCCTGGAATATGCCCGGCCAGATATTCGTCTTCATCGCGCACATCGATAATGATGGGGGCTTTGCCGTCCTGCATTTGCTGCTTCAGTTCGCTCACCGAGAGGCTGTCAGCGGCCCATAGTGGCGCCGAGAGCACGTTCAATAGGGCAAAGATTGAAACAATCAGATAACGCTTCATGGTTGAGACTCCTGTCGATTTTCCCATTCCTGCAGTTCCTCCCAGAGTTTTTCCGCGTCGCGTACCATGCTGGCGATGGAGGGTTTGGCTGCGGGATTGGAAAAACTGGCTGCGAGAGCGCGGCTGGCACACTCATAAACAAACGCTTTTTGGCTCATTTCGGCAAGGGTTTTGTTCACGGTTTCTCCCTGTTTTTCTTTTCTTTGACGTTAGCACTGCCTGGTTAGTGAGGATAGCCCGGTGCGGGACAGCGTGTGCACCGGTGACATTTTCGCTGTAGCCGTCACAATATCGCCATTGCCGGAATGATCCGTGCCCTCGTTTAGCTTGTCTCCAGGAGTCTGCAGCCATGAGTGTCCACGAAATCCATCACCCGTTGGTAAAACACAAACTCGGCCTGCTGCGCCAGAAAAGCCTGAGTACGCGCAGTTTCCGCCAGCTCACCGCGGAAGTGGGCAGCCTGCTGACCTATGAAGCCACCAGCGACCTGGTGCTGGAGGATTATCAGGTGGATACCTGGATGGGCAAGGCGCCGGCCCAGCGCATCAGAGGCAAGAAAATCACCGTGGTGCCGATTCTGCGGGCCGGACTGGGGATGCTGGATGGCGTGCTGGAACTGATCCCCAGTGCCAAGGTCAGCGTGGTGGGTGTGTACCGGGATGAGGCAACCCTGGAGCCGGTGGCCTATTTCGAGAAGCTGGCCCACGATATCGACGAGCGCATGGCGCTGGTGATCGACCCGATGCTGGCGACTGGTGGCTCCATGCTGGCCTGTATCGATATGCTGAAAAAAGCCGGCTGTACCCAGA
>NZ_LWEZ01001267.1:0-2411 GCF_001634945.1 Alcanivorax sp. HI0044 | reverse complement strand
CTTGCGCTAGGTTACACATGCTTGTCGGGGCGCACCTGAACGCTGGCTTGCTAGGTATCGTCGGTCTGAGGTGCGAACTCAGCCGATGGATTCTTTATCGGCGTATGAATAGGTGCGGGGTGGGGCCAAATCTCCTACCGTCTGTACCCTTGGGTCAGATGCCCCTTTGGTCCCTCCACCCCGGCAAGTCCTGCATGGTTGCAGGAAGAGCATTCAAACATACAAGCACCTCTTGAGGTGCGAACCGGGCCTAGCGAGGCGGCAAAGATCAAGATCCTTCCGCCATTCTTTCTGGAACCCGTCGAGTTTTGAGACTCCTGATCGCCCTGCGGGCGATTTCCGCGCAAGCGCGGTTCGCACCTCAAGAGGTACTCCTACAGCGGCTTCGTAGAAGTTGCGGACTACGAGGAACTTTCCGACTTGTAGCTTGTAGCTTGTAGCTGTTCTAAACTCGCTCCCCATGCGAGACGATACCCGTGATTTCCTTTCCCTGTTCCTGAACGACACGCCCCTGCTGGACGTGCGCGCCCCCGTGGAATTTGCCAAAGGCGCCTTTCCCGGTGCCACCAATATCGCCCTGATCAACGATGACGAGCGTCACCAAATTGGCATCTGTTACAAGCAGCAGGGCCAGCAGGCGGCCATTGACCTGGGTAACAAGCTGGTCAGCGGCGAAGAGCGGGAACGGCGCATGCAAGCCTGGCAGCAGTGGTGGCAGGCCAACCCGGACGGCTATCTGTATTGCTTCCGTGGCGGGCTGCGCAGCCAGACCACCCAAGCCTGGCTGCGCGAAGCAGGCATCGATGCACCGCTGGTCACCGGTGGTTACAAAGCACTGCGCCGGTTTCTGATTGATGAAATGGAAGCCTGTATCGCCAGCCTGCCACTGGAGGTGCTATGCGGCCGCACCGGCTGTGCCAAGACACGGGTGATTGAACAACAGGCCAACGCCATCGATCTGGAAGGGCTGGCCCACCATCGCGGCTCCTCTTTCGGCCGACGCCCCGGCGGTCAGCCCAGCCAAATCGATTTTGAAAATACCCTGTCCATCGCCCTGATCAAACAGCGTGCCGCCCAGCCTGCCCGTATTCTGGTGGAAGACGAAAGCAAGCTGATCGGTCGTTGCCATCTGCCCTTTTCACTGCAAGACCAGATCAAGGCGCAGCCACGTATCGTGATCGAGGAATCCCTGGACGCCCGCGTGCAGGTGACCCTGGAAGATTACGTGATCGGCCCGCTGCAGGAGTATGCCCACTACTTCGGTGAGCAGGATGCTCTCAAGCAGCTCGGCGATGAACTGCTGGCGGCCATGGACCGCATTCGCCGCCGCCTGGGTGGTATTCGCCATCAGCAGCTGCGCCAGCAACTTCAGGAAGCCCTGGCCGTGCAAGCCGCCTGCGGCGATACCGAGCTGCACCGCGAATGGATCCACAACCTGCTCGCCGATTATTACGACCCCATGTACGACTACATGCTGTCGCGCCGGGTCGGCACCATCGTCTTCCAGGGCACCCGTGCCGAAGTCAGCGATTTCCTCAACAACCGCTGACGCAAAACCCCGCGCAAGCCGCTATACTGCGCGCAACGGTTGCGTATGGCCGAACCCGCAATCGTCCCGTGCACGTTCCCTCATAAAGTTCGGTAAGCCTCCCTATTGAACGGAGACAACAATGCGTTTGAAATTTCTGGCTGCACTGGCCGCTGCCCTGCTCCTCTCTGCCTGTAATGACCCCAAAACCGATACCTTCACCTTTACGGCGATTCCGGATCAGGATGAATCCCAGCTGGTAAAACGGTTCGGAAGCATCGCCGCCCATCTGGAAGAACAGCTGGGCGTGCCGGTGAAATACGTACCGGTGAAATCCTACGCTGCCGCAGTGACTGCCTTCCGCAACGATGAGGTACAAATGGCCTGGTTCGGCGGCCTGTCCGGCGTGCAGGCCCGGCGTCTTGTCCCCGGTTCCGAGGCCATTGCCCAGGGCCAGGAAGACACCGCTTTCAAGTCGTATTTCATTGCCAACAGCAGCACCGGCCTCGAACCTGTCGAAACACTGGGTCAAGACTTTATTGCCCAGCCATCATTCACCTTCGGTTCCAAGGGCAGCACATCTGGCCGCCTGATGCCGGAATTCTATCTGCGCGAGACCTTTAACAAGGCGCCGGAAGACCTGTTCAAGAAAGTCGGTTTCTCCGGGGACCACAGCCGTACCATCGCCCTGGTACAAAGCGGGGCTTACGCCACTGGCGCGGTGAATTTCAAAGTCTGGGAGCGCGAGCTGGCGGAAGGCAAAATCGATACCAGCAAGGTCAGTGTGATCTGGGAAACCCCCACCTACCCGGACTACCACTGGACCGTTCGCGGCGATCTGAATGAGCGCTTCGGCGAAGGCTTCAGCCAGCGCGTTACTGAA
>NZ_LWEZ01001266.1:0-868 GCF_001634945.1 Alcanivorax sp. HI0044 | reverse complement strand
CGGCCTGGCCGAAGGCGTCTATGGCGGCTGGGGTAACTTCGGTTCCGCAGCGGCGGCGATTACCCTGCCCTCCCTGGCGCTGCTTTACGGTGGTGATGACGGCTGGCGCTGGGCCATTGCCACCACTGGCGCGGTGGCCTTTCTCTACGGCATTTTCTTTCTGTGGCGGGCACGCAATACCCCACAGGGCGCCTCCTACTTCAAGCCGAAGAAAGCCAGTGCCCTGGAAGTCAGCACCAAGAAAGATCTGTTCTTCTACCTGGCCATGAGCCTGCCGCTTTACATCGCATTGCTGGTGATCGTCTGGCGCCTGGGGCCTACCAATCTGAATTTGTTCGGCCAGACCACACAACTATTTCTGGCGGCCCTGATCATCAGTCTGGCCGGTATTCAGCTGAGCCAGGCCTGGCGGGTAAATCGCGAGCATCTGAAAGAAGGAGTCCCCGAACACGACCGTTACAGCTTCAAGCAGGTGGCGATTTTGGATTTGGCCTATATGGTGACCTTCGGTTCCGAGCTGGCGGTGGTGTCCATGCTGCCCCTGTTCTTTACCGATACTTTTGCCCTGACGGCAGTCACTGGCGGCCTGCTGGCCTCCGGCTATGCCTTCATGAATCTGGTGGCTCGGCCCGGTGGTGGCTGGGTCTCCGACAAGTTCGGGCGCAAGAAATCATTGGCTATTCTGCTCTGCGGCCTGATGGTGGGTTACGGCCTGATGAGCCAGATCGGCAGTAGCTGGCCCATTGCCCTGGCGGTGGTTGCCACCATGTGCTGTTCCTTCTTTGTGCAGGCTGGCGAGGGCGCCGTGTTCGCTACGGTGCCACTGATCAAGCGGCGCCTCACCGGGCAAATTGCCGGCATGGTCGGC
>NZ_LWEZ01001265.1:0-1324 GCF_001634945.1 Alcanivorax sp. HI0044 | reverse complement strand
AACACACGGCAACACGAATCGGAGCCAGGCCAAACGTCCAGCCCTGACACTGCGCTGCAAATTCTATTCTTGATTTACCGTGTTGCCTGTTGCGTGCAACGTGAAGCGGCCTTTTATGCCCCTTCGTTAATAATCTGCATGGCCATGGAAGCCAGCGGTTCTACCAGCGCCCCCACTTCGGCGGCCTGTTTGTTGGATGCATTACCGTCTTCAGCCCGTTTCGCCACACCCTGACAGATAGCAGCAAGACGGAAAAAACTGAATGCCAGATAGAATTCCCAGTTGTCGATATGGGAAATACCCCGGCGTTCGCAGTACATGGCCACGTATTCTTTCTCGCTGGGAATACCCAGCTCGGTACGGTCCTTACCTTGCAGGCCAGCCATCTTGGCGCCGCGCTGCGGCATCCGCATCCCCATGCACTGGTAAGCCAGATCTGCCAGTGGGTGACCCAGTGTGGACAATTCCCAGTCCAGTACTGCAATGACTTCGGGCTTGCCGGGGTGCCACATCATGTTGTCCAGGCGGTAATCCCCGTGCACCAGAGACACCTGGCCATCATCCTCGGGCTGGCTGGCCTGCAACCACTCGATCAGCGAATCCATTGCAGGGATTTCCTGCAACTTGGACGCTTCGTATTGTTGGGTCCAGCGGCCCAGCTGGCGCTCAAAATAATTGCCCGGCTTGCCGTAATCCGTCAGGCCGACGGCTTCCAGGTCCACACTGTGCAAGGCTGCCAGCACCCGGTTCATTTCCGAATACATCTGCGCACGCACCGCATTGCCTGTATCGCCCTCACCCGCCTCGGGAAGGGCTGCACTCCACAAAATGCGGCCTTCACAGAACTCCATCACGTAAAACATGGAGCCGATAACATCGCGGTCTTCACACAGGTGCAGCACATTGGGCACCGGTACATCGGTGTCTTTCAATGCGGCCATAACACGAAATTCGCGATCGACCGCATGGGCGGACTTGAGCAGTTTGCCCGGCGGCTGGCGACGCAGCACATAGGAGCCGGAGGCGGCAGTGATCTTGAAGGTGGGGTTGGACTGGCCCCCCTCGAACTTGTCGGCTTGGACAGGACCTTTGAAGCCATCAATGTGTTGTTCAAGGTATTCAGCCAGTTTCTGCGTATCCAGTGTATCCACCTGGGACATGGAGCTCTCCTGTTCTTCTCTGTTCTGCTGCGCAAATAGCAAAGCCCGGAGCGGGTTTCACGCTCCGGGCCAGCACCCGAAATCAGGCGAATTGTTTAGCCATGTTCCGACCCAGCTGCATCATGTGCAACTGGTCCGGGCCATCGGCCAGACGCAGGGTGCGC
>NZ_LWEZ01001264.1:0-4970 GCF_001634945.1 Alcanivorax sp. HI0044 | reverse complement strand
TGGACGACCGGGTGACCAACAACGTGAAGAAGTTCTGTCCGGGCGCCAAGATCATTCATATCGATATCGACCCGGCGACCATCTCCAAGAACATCATGGCGCACATTCCCATTGTGGGCCCGGTGCAACAGGTGCTGGAAGAGATGCTGGCGGCGCTGGACGAGCACGGCGGCGAGCCGGACCGCAAGGCGCTGGAGCGCTGGTGGGAAGAAATCGACGGCTGGCGCAAAGTGCATGGCATGCGGTATGAGACCAACGAAGACGGTCCCATGAAGCCCCAGCAGGTGGTCCAGGCGTTGTACAAGGCCACCAAAGGTGATGCCTATGTGACCTCCGACGTGGGTCAGCACCAGATGTTTGCGGCTCAGTATTACCAGTACGACAAGCCGCGTCGCTGGATCAACTCCGGTGGCCTGGGCACCATGGGCTTCGGCCTGCCGGCGGCCATGGGCGTGCAGTTTGCGTTCCCGGAAGCAACAGTTGCCTGTGTGACCGGTGAAGGCTCCATTCAGATGAATATCCAGGAGCTGTCCACCTGCCTGCAGTATGGTTTGCCGGTGAAGGTCATTAACATCAATAACCAGGCGCTGGGCATGGTTCGTCAGTGGCAGGACATGCAGTACGGTGGCCGCCATAGCCAGTCCTACATGGAGTCCCTGCCGGACTTCGTCAAGCTGGCCGAGGCCTATGGCCATGTGGGCATGAAGATCACCAGGATTGAGGATCTGGACGGGGCCATGGAGGAAGCCTTTGCCCTGAAGGATCGTCTGGTATTCATGGATATTTATGTTGACCCCACCGAGCACGTATACCCGATGCAGATTGCAGACGGTTCCATGCGCGACATGTGGCTGAGCAAGACGGAGCGGACCTGATGCGTCGAATTATTTCTATCCTGATGGAAAATGAGCCGGGCGCACTGAGCCGGGTAATCGGTCTGTTCTCCCAGCGGGGTTACAACATCGAAACCCTGTCGGTGGCGCCCACCGAAGACAGCACCTTGTCTCGCCTGACGCTGACCACCTTCGGTAATGATCTGAAAATCGAGCAGATCACCAAGCACCTGAACAAGCTGATCGAGGTGGTCAAGCTGGTGGATCTCACCGAAGGTCCGCACATCGAGCGCGAGCTGATGCTGATCAAGGTGAAGGCCACCGGCGCTCAGCGTGCTGAGGTGAAGCGGTCCGTGGATATTTTCCGTGGCCAGATCGTGGATGTGACCAGCACGGTCTACACTATTCAGCTCACCGGCGCTTCGGACAAGCTGGACGCCTTTATCGGCGCCATCGGGGAAACCCAGGTGCTGGAAGTGGTCCGTTCCGGCGTGTCCGGCATTGCGCGCGGCGAGAAGGTGTTGAGCTTGTAGAAAGCTCGACGCCTGACGCTAGATGCCAGATGAAAAAGCCGCTCTTCGGAGCGGCTGGTTTTAAGTGTCAGGCATCGGGCCTTTCGGTGTCAGGCGTCACTGACCTGCGACCAGAACGCGTTGATCAGTGGTTCTTCGAGGCGTCGTTCCTGGGTGAACAGTCCCACTTCATAAGGCGCCAGCGCTGGCTGCACATCCAGCGGCCGAATGCGTGCCGACAGCGGGCTGTTATCCAGTACGATCTTCGGTACCACTCCCACCCCGAAACCCAGGCTCACCATGCTGACGATGGCCTCGTTGCCGCTGACCTGGGCATAAATACGGGGCTTGACGCCAAGCTGTCGGAACCAGCGGTCGGTGCGCTCCCGGGCCAGGCCTTCTTCGGAGAGAATCATGGGAATGTCTTCCCAGGCCGTCCTGTTCGCATTGCCGCCCAGTCGCTCTGCCAGCTGTGGTTGACTGGCCGGGCCTATAAAGAGCAGGGGGGAGCGGGCGATGGGGCGAAAGGCGGTGCTGGCGGGCAGGTGGTCAGGACGGGCACCGATGGCGATGTCTTCCTCGCCCTGCTGGACACGGTGAACGGCCTGGGCCGGGTCGCCGGTGTGTAGCTTGAGCTCGATACGTGGGTACTGATGCCGGAAGCTGCTGAGAATGTCATAGAGGAAGCTGTAGCTGGCGGTGACCGAGCAATACAGACTCAGCTCCCCTTGCAGTACCCGCCGGTCTTCCTGCAGGGCATGGCGCAGATTATCCCATTGCGTCAGGGTGTCGCGGGCATATTCCTGGAAACGTTGCCCCTCCCGGGTAAGGGTGACGCTGCGATTATCCCGGTAGAAGAGCGGGGCGCCCAGTTCATTCTCCAGTTGTTGCACCGTGCGGCTCAGAGTGGAGGGGCTCACATGACACATGGCGCTGGCGCGGCCGAAATGCAGGGTGTCGGCCAGAGTGAGGAACAGACGCAGGGGCTTGGTATCCATAGGGCTGCCATGTTGCAGTAATTGGAATGCAATGTTTCAAATATATCATTTTACGCAATGTGGTGAATCCCCTACAGTACCCGCCCATCAGGCAGGTGCGTAGCGCGTACCGGGCCTCTACCCTTTTTCCTACTTGAAAAGAGCCAGAGCTATGAGCATGCAAGTGTATTACGACAAGGATTGCGACCTTTCCATCATCCAGGGCAAGAAAGTGGCTATCCTGGGTTACGGCTCCCAGGGCCATGCCCACGCCTGCAACCTGAAAGATTCCGGTGTAGACGTTGTTGTCGGGCTGCGCACTGGCTCCACATCCATCGCCAAAGCCGAAGCCCATGGCCTCAGCGTGACTGACGTGCCGTCTGCTGTTGCTGCTGCGGACGTGGTAATGGTGCTTACGCCTGACGAATTCCAGGCGCAGCTGTACAAGTCCGACATCGAGCCGAACCTGAAAGAAGGTGCAACCCTGGCCTTCGCCCACGGTTTTGCCATCCATTACAACCAGATTGTGCCGCGTGCCGATCTGGACGTGATCATGATCGCCCCGAAAGCGCCGGGCCATACCGTACGTACCGAGTTCACCAAAGGTGGCGGTATTCCTGACCTGATCGCGATCTTCCAGGATGCGTCCGGTAGCGCCAAAGAGCTGGCTCTGTCCTACGCCTGCGGCGTGGGCGGCGGCCGCACCGGCATCATCGAAACCACCTTCAAGGACGAGACTGAAACCGACCTGTTTGGTGAGCAAGCAGTCCTGTGTGGTGGCGCGGTTGAGCTGGTGAAAGCGGGCTTCGAAACCCTGACCGAAGCGGGCTATGCCCCGGAAATGGCGTACTTCGAGTGTCTGCACGAGCTGAAGCTGATCGTTGACTTGATGTACGAAGGCGGCATCGCCAACATGAACTACTCCATCTCCAACAACGCGGAGTATGGTGAGTACGTGACCGGGCCGGAAGTGATCAACGACGAGTCCCGTGCGGCCATGCGCAATGCGCTCAAGCGCATCCAGAGCGGCGAGTACGCCAAAATGTTCATCGCGGAAGGCGCGCACAACTACCCGTCCATGACGGCGGCCCGTCGCAACAATGCGGCGCATCCCATCGAGCAGGTGGGTGAGAAGCTGCGTGGCATGATGCCGTGGATCCAGGCCAACCAGATCGTGGACAAGAGCAAGAACTAAGCTTTTGTGACGCTCCCAAAAAACGCGGCTTCGGCCGCGTTTTTTGTTTGGGGGCACTGCGTTACACTAGCGCCATCATTAATGGGTGGATAACCATGCAGGATAACGACAAGACAACAGCGACGGATACGCCGGAAACCTTTGAGGTTGTGGAAGCAGAGCATCGTACTGGCGCTCGCCACAAGGGGGTTTACCTTTTGCCGAACCTGTTTACCACGGCGGCGCTGTTTGCCGGGTTCTACGCCATCGTGGCGGCCATGAACGGGCATTTTGAGAACGCCGCTCTGGGGATCATCATTGCCGGCATCCTGGACGGGATGGACGGTGGGGTGGCGCGGATGACCAATACCCAGAGCAAATTCGGGGCGGAGTATGACTCACTCTCCGATTGTGTGGCCTTCGGTGTCGCGCCGGGGCTGGTGGCATATGCCTGGGCATTGTCCGGCCTTGGCAAGTTTGGCTGGGTGGCGGCGTTCATTTATGTGGCCTGTGCTGCCTTGCGACTGGCGCGGTTCAATGTGCAGGCGGAAACCACCGATAAGCGCTTCTTCATTGGCTTGCCTAGCCCAACGGGCGCCGGGTTGGTGGCTACCCTGGTGTGGTTGGGCGCCAGTCGTGGCATTGAAGGGGCTGATATTTCCTGGTTGGTGGCGGTGGTTGTCGCGGGCGCCGGTTTGCTGATGGTGTCGTCGGTGAAATATCACTCTTTCAAGGAATTTCATATTGGTCGAGTGCCTTTCAAGGTGCTTCTCGGGGTGATCATTGCTTTCGCCATCGTCTTTCTGGATCCGCCATTGGTGCTATTAAGTGTGGCTACGATCTATGTGGCCGTGGGTTTGTTGATGAGCCTTTGGCAACTTCGTAAGCATTAATCGCTTCTAACACATAAAAAAGGCGCCCTCAGGGCGCCTTTTTTATGTGTTGCTATGGCTGTGCGGCGACGGAAGTGCTGAAAATCTCGGCAGCCGGCGGAAAAAATGTCCGCGGCTGTGCTATTTTTCCCCTCCGGTCCTGTAATGGCAGGGGAAAACCTGGTGCGGAAGGTATTTAAACTGCATAAGAAACGAGCGTTTTAGGCCGTTTTTGATGGTTTTTCATCCGTCCCGGCTAAAAGGTGACCGTTTGATAAAAAAGTGATGAAAAAAGTGTTGACGGTCCCCCGTAAATCTCTAGAATGCGCCCCCACAGAGACGGCGGACACGGCAACACGCCAAGGACGCAGTCAGGAAGCCAAGGCTTCCAAGCTCTTTAACAATCAGGCAAGCAAACGTGTGGGACCTGTTCGGGATGGGATCTTTAAAAGATTTCAGTTCTGAACGAGTCAACAAAGTTTTTGTTAATTCAGATGACGAACTGAGCATGCATTAAGTGCTCCTCTCTATGAGAGGCCACTTTAAACGCTTTTCTTAACTGAAGAGTTTGATCATGGCTCAGATTGAACGCTGGCGGCAGG
>NZ_LWEZ01001263.1:0-3391 GCF_001634945.1 Alcanivorax sp. HI0044 | reverse complement strand
AGATCGCGATCAGGGTGGGGCACTGGGCTGGGTCGACCGTGATAGCCGTGAGGATCACTGGACCCGGGCGCTGGCGTTTGTACAACCCGTCCAGCGAGTGTCACCGCCGTTCCGTAGCCCGGCCACAGACAGTGCGCCGTACTGGGAGCTACTCTGGGTGGACCAGAAAGAAATGGGCTACCAGCGTGTGGACAGCGAATCGGTACGTTACCGGGCGGCCCAGGCCATTGCCCGGGAGCAGATGCAGCAGCGTTTTCAGATCTTGCTGGCGGATGCCACCGAGGCGGCGGCGTTGCGGGTCAACCACGAGGTGTTGTGATGGCGGTGGGTGAGTGCCGGCCAGGCCAGACGGGGAGCTATCAGCGCCAGCAGGGACGGTTGCGCCCCGGGTTGCTGGCCGGATTGCTGATAGCCGCGTGCGCCAGCGCCTATTGGCTGTTGCCCCTGGCGCCGGCGGCACCGGCAGGCAACACAGCGGCGGGTGTGACTGCGGGCACGAGCCCTGATGCTGACACCAAAGTGGACGCCGCAGCGACGCCGGCAGCCCTGCCGATGATCGATACGGTGGCGGAACGTTCTCTGGCTATGCCGGAGAAGCGGGCGGATAACGCCCCGGCCGCGGTGCCGACACCTTCCCCCCAGGCCGTGGCGGCCCTGCGCGAAAGCATGCAAAACGGCGACCCACGCACGCCGCCGCTGGTTCGCAATACGGATTTACGCGAGCCGCCCAGCGCGGCCGAGCTGGCCGACCCGGCGCTGTATCAGCAGTACGAAGCGAGACAGAATCAGGCGGTTCGTGCCTCTTTCGTGGCGGCGGCGAATCGCAAAATGGCGGAGCTGGAAGGGCTGATCGCCAGGGGCAAGGAATTCGGCATTGCCCCTGAACAGCTGGAAGAAGGGATCGCCAAACTGGACAAGCTGCGTGAGCAGCGCGATCAGTTGGTGGCGCAGCACCCTGAGCTTGCGGCCGAAGAGGGGGCAGCAGAAGCAGAGGGCGCTGAGGGTGCAGAAGGAGCTGGCGATACGTCGCAGGACTGAGCGCCCAGTTCGCGGGCGCTGTCCTGAATCTCGCTATCGTCCGGCGCCACCGACAAGGCCTGGCAGATACTCTGCCGGGCTTTTTTGCTGTCACCCGCTGCCTTCTGGGCATAGGCCAGGTTGTTCCAGGCGGCGGCCAGTTCCGGCTCATGCTGCACCGCATTTTCGAACGCCGCCCGCGCGTCTTGCTGCTTGTCCTGCGCCCACAGGGCATTGCCATAGCCAAACCACAGCTGCCCGCTTTGCGGGAAGGCGTCCACGGCAGCGGGCCAAAAGGCGGCATTATTGGGCAGCGGCGAGATAGCCCGGAACAGCGCATCTGGCTCGGCACTGGCGGGCAACTGGCCGGCTTCCACCAGCGTGAATCCCCACTGATCGGCCCTGGCCCAGGTGCGAATAAAGCGGTTCCAGTGGCTGCTGTCACTTTGCGTTGTGCCGCTGTGCAGCACCACGGTATCACCCTGATCCCGATAACCGGTGACCACGGCGAAGTGCCATTTCGGCCAGCGCGGTAACGCCAGGTTCTGCATTACCAGCACCGGTCGGTTAGCCTGTAATTCCTGAAACAGGGCGTCAGCGGATTCCACCGGATAGGCCATCAGGCCGCGGCTACGGGCTGCAGCCCGCAGCTCAATGCCCAGTGAACCTTTGCGCTCCGGCAGCCAGACTTCGTCCACCAGAGCGTCGGCGCTGACTTCCTTGCCCGCCCATTGCAGCATCATCGCCAGGGCGGCAGGGCCGCATTGATACGCGTCTTGGGGGACAAAGGGCACCACCACCTGTTGCTCGGTGTGTACGCTGGCGCTTTGCGGAGGGGGAAAAGTCTGGCAACCGCCCAGCGTTAGCAGAACGGTTGCCAGCAGGGCGGCAACCGGTTTTCCGGAAAGCATGCCGCGCAATACGGTCACCATTAATTGACCGGGTCAATCACCGGGAAGACGTCGGTAGCGCCGAGCAGATCCAGAATCACCAGCACCAGGATGATAGCGAGTATCACGCCCAGTACACCCTGACCGGCGGGCAGCTCTTCGGATTTCTGAGCCAGCTGCTGCAGCTCGGCATCGGTGAGGCGGTCCAGTCGCTGGCTGACTTGCTCCTGGTTAACGCCGTATTCGCTCAGCGCCTGAGCGGCCACTTTATGATCCATCAGTTGCATGACTTGTTGTTTCATGGCCGCGCGATCCTGTTGCTGAATCACGGTGTCATTACCAATCATGGCGGCTTGTGCGGCGGGGACCATGAGCACTTGCATGAACAACAATACAAAGGCACTGAAAATACCGGTAACGCGTTTTGACGTGGTCATGAAGCATTCTCCTGTGTTCTTGAAAGGTTATACGCTACCAGTGTGACCGCTATTCAACAGGATCTCTGCGTGATCCGGGCGATCTTTTACAAGGACTTTACCGATATCGACCGCGTTAACCCCTTCACTATCAAGATGTTGCAGTGCCTGTTGTGCATAGCTGGCAGGCAGACAGAACAATAGCCCCCCGGCAGTTTGTGGGTCGCACAGGGCGGTAAGCAGGGCGTCGTCCACGGGCTGCGGTTGTTGGCAATGCACCAGTATCTGCCGGTTGGCGTCGCTGAGGGTGCTGGCCACGCCTCGGCAAATCAGTGCAAGCGTGCCGGGCAGCAGCGGTACCTTGTGGCAATCCACCGACAGGGTAACGTCGCTTTGCTGGCTGATTTCGTAGAGATGGCCGAGCAGCCCGAAGCCGGTGATATCGGTGCAAGCATTCACGGGTACATCCTGCAGGGCCCGTTGCGCAATATGGTTGCTGGTCAGCAGGTGGCGCAGTGTTGTGTCCAGCCAGGGGCCGTGGAATGCGGCAGCATTGCTGTTGTTCGCCTGCATCAAGGCCGCCAATTGCACGCCGGTTCCCAATGGTTTGGTGAGGATCAGTCGGTCGCCGTCACGGGCGCCATGTTTATGCCAGAGCTGTGCCGGGTCGGCCTGGCCGTTGACGGTGAACCCCGCGGCCATCTGTGGGCCTTCGATGGTGTGGCCACCGACCAGGGTGCAGCCGGCTGCATTCAGTTCCCGGACGGCTCCGGCCATCATTCGTTGCAGGTCCCGGCCCTGCAAGCGCGGGTGGTGCCAGGGCAGGGTGATGTTGGCCAGCGCAGAGTGGGGTCGGGCATTCATGGCATACAGATCACTGAGGCTGTGCAGGGCGGCGATGCGCCCGAACAGGTAGGGCTCATCGATAAAGGCGGGAAAGAAATCCAGGCTCTGGACCAGACGCTTGCCGGCGGGCCAATCGATGATGGCGGCATCGTCGGCGGCGTCTACGCCGGCTTCGATGCCCGGATTCATGACTGGCTGAAGTTCAGCCAGTGCTTCATGCAG
>NZ_LWEZ01001262.1:0-21413 GCF_001634945.1 Alcanivorax sp. HI0044 | reverse complement strand
CCAACGTGGCCACCAGCTTCCCCGGGTTCGCCCAGTTGGCGACCCATGCAGGCCTGAAGCTGGAGGTGAAATGACCCCTGTTTTGACGATTGACGGGCCGGTTTCCTCCGGCAAGGGCACCGTGGCCCGGTTAGTGGCGATTCGCCTGGGGTGGCATCTTCTGGACTCCGGTGCGCTCTACCGGGTGCTGGGATATTATGCGAGGAATCAAGGGGTTGCCCTGGATGACGAGCCCGCATTGATTGCACTGGCGAAGGCCTTGCCGGTGCGATTTGTAGAGCAGCAAGGCCACACTGCGGTGATCCTCGATGGTGAGGACGTCTCCAATATTATCCGCCAGGAAAGTGTCGGTGAGCTGGCCAGCCAGGTGGCTGTGCTGCAGCCCGTGCGCGACGCCTTGTTGGCCCGTCAGCGGGTTTTTGCCGAATCTCCCGGGCTAGTGGCCGATGGCCGTGATATGGGCACCGTGGTGTTTACCTCTGCGCCCCTCAAGATTTACCTCACCGCCAGCGCTGAAGAGCGCGCCAGACGGCGCTTTGAGCAGTTGAAGCAGAAGGGCTTTGGTGCTACCCTCGCGACCCTCGTCGAGGACATCCGCACCCGGGATGACCGTGACATGAACCGTGAGGTGGCGCCATTGCGCCCGGCAGACGATGCCGTGGTGATCGATTCCACCACCATGACGGTTGATGAAGTGGTAGACCGGATTCTTGATGAGGCTGCCGCACGCCAGTTGGCGTAACGGTAGCGCACACTTCGTTAGCGCCCTTCGGTGGACCACCATCGTGGGGCAACTCTGTGTTAAGCGGCCGATCTGCTCAACCCTGAAAAAGTAAGCCAGCTGGGGAAGGGCGGATCTCATCTATTGACTAACCCATGTCTGCTGGTTGGCATGTGCGAAAACTTGAGTGAATTTCATGACTGAATCTTTTGCTGATCTCTTTGAAGAAAGCCTAAAGGACCTGGACGTTGCCCGTGGCTCCATTATCAAGGGTACCGTTGTATCCATCGATAGCGACTGGGTAACCGTTAACGCAGGCCTGAAATCCGAAGGCATTATTGCCCGTGAAGAATTCCTCAGCGAGGCAGGCGAGCTGGAAATCGTTGAAGGCGACGAAGTCGATGTTGCTGTAGACGCCATCGATGATGGTATGGGCTTCACCCGTCTGTCCCGTGAAAAAGCCAAGCGCGCCGAAGTTTGGGGCGAGCTGGAAAAAGCTTTCGACGAAGACGAGATCGTAAAAGGTATGATTTCCGGCAAGGTGAAGGGTGGCTTCACTGTCGACATCGGCCCGATCCGCGCCTTCCTGCCCGGTTCTCTGGTAGATATCCGTCCGGTTCGCGATGTTGCGCACCTGGAAGGCAAAGAGCTGGACTTCAAGGTCATCAAACTTGATCCCAAGCGTAACAACGTCGTGGTTTCCCGTCGTGCAGTGATGGAAGCAGAGCACAGCGCAGAGCGCGAGCAGCTGCTGGAATCCCTGCAGGAAGGCATGGAAGTCAAGGGTATCGTGAAGAACCTGACCGACTACGGTGCGTTCGTGGACCTGGGCGGTATCGACGGCCTGCTGCACATCACCGATATGGCCTGGAAGCGTATCAAGCATCCGAGCGAGATCGTGGAAGTTGGCCAGGAAATCGACGTCAAGGTACTGAAGTTCGACCGCGAGAAGATGCGTGTTTCCCTGGGTCTGAAGCAGCTGGGCGAAGATCCGTGGCACGATATCGTGGGCAAGTACCCGGAAGGTACCCGCGTGAAAGCCAAGGTAACCAACCTGACCGATTACGGCTGCTTTGCCGAAATCGAAGAAGGTGTGGAAGGCCTGGTTCACGTTTCCGAAATGGATTGGACCAACAAGAACATCCACCCGTCCAAGGTTGTAGAGATCGGCGACGAAGTGGAAGTGATGATCCTGGACATCGACGAAGATCGTCGTCGTATCTCCCTGGGTATCAAGCAGTGTCAGTCCAACCCGTGGGATGCCTTCGAACAGAAGTACCAGAAAGGCGAGCGCATCAGCGGCAAAATCAAGTCCATCACTGACTTCGGCATCTTCATCGGCCTGGAAGGCGGCATCGATGGTCTGGTGCACCTGTCAGACATTTCCTGGGAAGAGCAGGGCGAAGATGCCGTGCGTAACTTCAACAAGGGCGATGAGCTGGAAACCGTGGTACTTTCTATCGACGCAGAGCGCGAAAGAATTTCCTTGGGTATCAAGCAGTTGACAGATGATCCGTTTGCTCAGTATGTTGCTGCAAACGACAAGGGAACTATCGTTAAGGGTGTTGTGAAGGCAGTAGACGCGAAAGCGGCTATTGTTGAGCTGGCTGAGAACGTTGAAGCCACCCTGCGCGCGAGCGAAATCAGCCGTGATCGCGTTAACGATGCGACCGAGGTGCTCAAGGTCGGTGACGAGGTGGAAGCCAAAATCACCAACGTTGACCGCAAGAACCGTGTTCTCAGCTTGTCCATCAAGGCGAAGGATCAAGCTGATGAGCGTGAAGCCATCGAAGGTCATCAGGAGCAGCAAGACGCCAACGCTCCGAAGACCATTGGTGACTTGATCAAGAAACAAATGGAAAGCAGCAACGAGTCATAAACGGCTCCTCCCGGGGGCCGGCATCGCGCCGGCCCCACTGGGCTGGGAGCCCAGGGAGTAAGCTGTAATGGCATTAACCAAGTCAGAACTGATTGAGCGCATTGCCGACCGGCAAGCGCAGCTGTCCCCCAAGGATGTGGAGCTGGCAGTAAAGACCTTGATCGAGCAAATGGCCGATTCCCTGGCCGGCGGTGGTCGCATTGAAATTCGCGGCTTCGGCAGTTTTTCCCTCCATTTCCGCGCCCCCCGTGTGGGTCGCAATCCCAAAACCGGTGCCAGCGTCGAGCTGCACGGTAAATACGTTCCTCACTTTAAACCTGGCAAAGAGCTGCGTGAGCGGGTCAATGAATCGCTGAGTGCAGACTCCGGCGAAGATGTTGATAATAACGGCAGTGACGGCAATCAAGCTGCCGCCAGTTAGTGTTGCCTGGCTTTCGAGCCTGGCCAGAAAAGGACGTTCCCGATGCGAAACCTTTACCGGATCCTCGTAATTCTGGCCGTTGTGGCCATTTTTCTTGTCGCCTTCCTGTTTGTAACCAGTAACCGTGATCTGGTGATGATCGATCTCCTGGTGGATGCCTGGCAGTGGCAGGTCTCACTGGGTGTGCTGGTGGTCTCTGTGCTGGCCATCGGCTTGCTGGTGGGCTTGCTGGCCGGGGTTGGCCTGCGTGGCATCAAGGGCCTGTTTTCATGAGCGAATCGTTGTGGCTCATTCCCCTGTTCTTTGTGGCCATTTCTGCCGGTTTTTTCATGGGGCGACGCGAAAGCAAGCGCCGCCAGCGCCGCCGCATGGCGTCCCTGTCCAAGGATTATGTAGCGGGCATTAACTTCTTCCTCAATGAAGAGCCAGACAAGGGCATCGAGGCTTTGCTCAACAGCCTGGACGTGAGTGAAGAAGGGCTGGAAACTCACCTGGCTCTGGGCAAGCTGTTCCGCAAACGCGGCGAATTTGACCGTGCCGCGCAGTTGCATACTCATCTGCTTGAACATGGCGACTATGGTCGGCCGGTACAGGAAGAAATTCAGCTGGAGCTGGCCCAGGATTATTTGGCCAGTGGCATCTTTGATCTGGCCGAGCAGGTACTGCTGGAAATGCTGGACCAGGATTGCCAGGCCAAGGATGAAGTGTGTGAACAGTTGATGGGCCTGTACGAGCAGGAGCGTGACTGGGTGAACGCCATCAGCATGGGCGAGCGCCTGCTCAAGAACCGTGCGAACCTGGCGCCGGTACTGGCCCAGTTCTGCTGTGAGCAAGCGGAAACCCTGCGTCGGGACGGCGACATTAATCCAGCCCGCCGTATGCTGCGCCGGGCGTTGTCATTCGATAACCAGTGCGTGCGTGCCAGCCTGGCGGAAGGCGATCTGGAAATGGCGGAATCCAACTGGGGCGCCGCGATTGATGCCTTTCAGCGGGTCTGGAACCAGGACAGTGACTTTTTTGATGAAACACTGGATCGTCTGCGGCAGTGTTTTCAGCATCAGGAAAAGGAAGAAGACTTTATCCAGATGCTGGCCGATTACAGTGCAGAGAAACCCAGCACCACGCGTATTCTGTTGCTCTCGGAAACGCTTAAAGAGCGTTATGGCGACAAGGAAGCGGCGGACTTTATCCGTGAATACATGAAGGCCAACCCGTCCGTGCGGGGGCTCAACCGCATCATCGACATGAGCCTGGCCAGCACCGCCGAGGGCGAGGCCCGTGAGCATCTGGACATGCTCAAGCAGGTGTCGGAAAAGCTGCTGAGCGACAAGAGCCTGTACAAGTGCCGCCGCTGTGGCTTTGAAACCCCATTGATGCAATGGCGCTGCCCAAGCTGCAAACGCTGGGGCACCATCAAGCCGGTGGTGAAGGAAGTTTAAAGCAGCTACCAGCTGCCGCTGATTGGCTTAAGAACCAGGGCGCTCCCTGGATCCCGGGGTTTCTACGGAGCTGCTGTAGGAGTCCCGCTTGAGGGACGAACCGTGCGAAACACGGAATCGACCCGCAGGGCGATCAGGCATTTCCGGGCGCTACGGGCCTCTAAATAATGGCTTCCCTTTGGTGGCCTCGCTACGTTCGGTTCGCACCTCAAGTGGTGCTCCTACAAAACCGTTCGCAGGACGATGAACGCTTGCTAATGGCAATTCTTGAACCCGGTTATCCCTGCGCCTACTATAGCCCCGCCTACCCACCACTCAGGAAGCTCGCCATGTCCATCACCAGCCCCGTTATTGTCGCACTGGACTACCCCGATGCCGCCCAGGCTCTGGTCATGGCAAAGCAACTGGATCCGGCCAAGGTGCGGGTAAAGGTGGGCAAGGAAATTTTTACCCGCAGTGGCCCGGCGGTGGTGGAATCGTTGCACAAGCTGGGCTTTGAGGTATTTCTGGACCTGAAATTCCACGACATTCCCAACACCGTGGCGGGGGCTGTCGCTGCGGCGGCGGACATGGGCGTGTGGATGGTGAACGTGCATGCCAGTGGTGGCCAGCGGATGATGGAAGGCGCGGCCAATGCCATTGCCAATCACGCCCGGCGTCCACACCTGATCGCCGTGACGGTGCTGACCAGCATGGATGACAGCGACCTGCAGCAGGTGGGCGTGGTGGATGTGCCCAAGGTACAGGTGCAGCGCCTGGCAGAGCTGGCCAGGGCGTCAGGCATGGATGGCGTGGTCTGTTCGGCCCAGGAAGCGGTAATGCTGAAACAGGCCTGCGGATCGGCCTTTGAACTGGTGACCCCGGGGATTCGACCACAAGGGTCCGAGGCAGGAGACCAGCGTCGGGTACTGACGCCGGTACAGGCTCGTGATGCGGGTGTGGACTATATGGTAATCGGCCGGCCCATCACCCAGTCCGCCACACCTACGGATGTAGTCGACGCTATATTACAAAGTCTGGGCTAATCTGCTTACAGCACCGTTTGTGGCTGGCGGATAACAGCAGTATTTATACCTCCTTAAAGTGAGATTTCCATTCAGAATAAAGAATACGGAGATCTCATATGAAACCCTGTTACATTGCGATTCTGCCTCTGCTGATGGCCTTGGTGATGCCCGCCGCTGCCGTCGAACTGCAGCCTGCTGGCACAGACGCTGTCAAAACCGCCGCCGCAGAACCCGCCAAAGCGGCTGGGGCGACAGCAGAGAGCGGTGTCGTCAATTTAAATACTGCCGATATGGCCGAACTGGAAAAACTGCACGGGGTTGGCCCCAAGACGGCCCAGGCGATAATTGATTTCCGTGACAGCCAGGGGGAATTTACCAGCCCGGATCAGCTGCTGGCCATCAAAGGCATTGGCGAGAAAACGCTGGCAAAAATGCGCGACCAAATTGTGCTGCAATAACCAATAGCACACGCGCTGAGAGTGGACGGACTGCGCGGGAAATACATCTCGCGCAGCCATTCAGCCAGTGAATCAGGGGTGGGGTTCGTTGCCTTCGCCATCCTGATGTTCGACGGCGCTGAGGTCGTCGGCACGATCCACGTCCCGTTCAGGTCGTGGCGCCTTGGGAGGTGCGGGTTCGCCGTTTTCCTCCGGCTTTTCCACTTTTCCGCCTTTCTCCCCTTTGCTTTCTTTTTCCTTGCTGGCTTTCTCTGCCTGGGCTTCCACTTCCTCGGTGCTCTTCTCTTCACCGATACGGAAGGCCGCAAAGCCGGCGTGGACCACCTGGTTAACCGCCATGCCCAGCACGCGCCCGTTGTAGGGGGCGATAATGGCGCTGCCCGTATTGCTGATCGGGTCGGTGACGGTGCCGAGAATCTGGCCCTTTTTCACCTTGTCGTTGAGTTTTACCTCGGAGAGCAAAATCCCGCCCTGGCTGGCACGAATCCATTCCGACTCGAAGAACACCGGCTGCGGGGCGCTCCAGAAACGGCTGGCCTTACGCATTTCCAGGTTTTCCAGCAGGGTTTCGATGGCCTGCACGCCATAGTTCACTGCCTGGGTTTCCAGCCGGTTGGGGCCACCGGCTTCCATGGTCACGGCAACAATGCCGTCTTTCACCGCGGCATCGCGGAGCATGCCGGTGACGCCGGGGCTGTGCAGCACTGTCATGCCGCCAAAGTGCTTGGCAAAGGCGACCACATCCTGGTTATCCAGATCCGCACGTAGCTGAGGCAGGTTGACCCGCTTCTGGGAACCGGTGTGCAAGTCCACCAGGTAGTCGCAGTGGCTGACGATATTGCCGAACAATGAATGAGCCACGCGACTGGCCGCGCTGCCATTCTTGTTGCCGGGAAAGTAACGGTTCAGGTCGCGGCGGTCGCTCAGGTAGCGGGTACCACTGCGAAAACCGTCCAGGTTGACGATGGGGACACCAATCACGGTGCCGGCCAGTTGATCCGGTTCCAGTTCGTACATCAGGCGGCGGACCATCTCGATGCCGTTCAGCTCATCGCCATGGATGGCGGCGGTGAGGCAGAGTTTGGGGCCGGGTTTGTCACCGTGGGCGACCAGTACCGGTACCGGCGTGGCAATGGACGCGAAGGACTGATCCGGTGTCCAGTGCAGGGTGGCGAAAGTGCCGGGTTCCACTGTCTGGCCCAGCAGTGGCAGGGCGGAGGGTTTTTTCGGCTCTGCCTCGGCGTTGCCAGACTCTTCGTCTGCATCACTCTGGCTGCTGTCCGCCCGGTGAGGGGGCTTGTTGGGGGTGTCGGCGTCGGTTTCCTGTTGTCGCTCCAGCGCCCGCTCTTCGTCTTCCACTTCGGTGGCCCACACGGGCTGAGCCAGGGCGGTGAGCAATGACAGGGCGAGTAATGAGAGAGTGCCCAGGGTTATCCATGACAGGCGTTTGTGCACAAACGGCTCCTTGCGTGTCGTTTTCCGTACGGCCGGCGCGGCGCACCGCGCCTGCGCTAGCCCTGTTGGTCCAGCTCATCCCAGCGGGAAAAAGCCACTTCCAGTTGCTGCTCCAGCTCACTTTGCCGGGCTTGTGCGGCACTGATATCAGCCGGCTCACCCTTGTAAAAATCCGGGTCGGACATGCGTGTCTGTACCGCGTCCAGATCCGCTTCCAGCTGTTCAATGCGAGCGGGTAATTGTTCCAGCTCCCGTTGATCCTTGTATGACAGCTTCTTGCGGGCGGGAGCAGGCTTTTCAGCTACTGCTGCCGGCTTGGCGGCTTTGATGGTTTTTTCCCGCTTGGGTTCCGGGCGCTGGCGTAACCAGTCCTGGTAACCGCCCACATAGCTGTTCAATTCACCGTGCTCGAAGACCAGCGTGGAGGTCACCACATTGTCGATGAACTCACGGTCGTGGCTGACCAGCAGCAGGGTGCCCTGGTAGTTGATCAGCTGTTCCTCCAGGAGTTCCAGGGTTTCTGCATCCAGATCGTTGGTGGGCTCATCGAGTACCAGCAGGTTGAAGGGCTTGGTGAACAGCTTGGCCAGCAGCAAACGGTTGCGCTCGCCGCCGGACAGGGATTTCACCGGCTGGCGAACCCGGGCGGGGTCGAACAGGAAATCCTGCAGATAGCCGATCACATGCTTGTTCTGGCCATTCAGATTGATCACATCGGAGCCTTCCGCCACGTTGTCGATCACGCTTTTTTCTTCGTCCAGGGTGTCGCGCAGCTGGTCGAAGTAGGCCACCTGCAGCTGGGTTCCCTGTTTTACCGTGCCGCTGTCCGGAGCCAGGCGATCGAGCAGCAGGCGAATCAGGGTGGATTTACCGCACCCGTTCGGGCCCAGAATGCCCACCCGGTCGCCGCGCATCAGGGCCACGGAAAAATCGCGGACAATCTGTTTGCCGCCCACGGCGTAGCTGATCTTGTCGGCTTCCACCACGATCTTGCCGGAGTTGTCGCTGCTCTGGATGGTCAGGCTGGCGGTGCCGGTGCGGCTGCGGCGCTGGGAGAATTCGTCGCGCATGGCTTTCAGGGCACGCACCCGGCCTTCATTGCGGGTACGGCGGGCCTTGATGCCCTGGCGAATCCACTTTTCTTCCTGGCTGAGCTTCTTGTCGAATTCGGCATTGGCTTTTTCTTCCGCATCCAGCGCCGCTTGTTTACCGCTCAGGTACTTTTCATAACTGCCGGGCCAGCTGGTCAGCTTGCCGCGATCCAGTTCGATGATGCGGGTGGCCAGTGAACGAATGAAGGCCCGGTCGTGGGAGATAAAGACCAGGGTGGTGCCAAAGTTTTTCAGGAATTCTTCCAGCCACTGGATGGATTCCATGTCCAGGTGGTTAGTGGGTTCGTCCAGCAGCAGAATGTCAGGGTCCTGTACCAGGGCGCGGGCCAGCAGTACGCGCCGCTTCATGCCGCCGGAAAGGCCAGCGAAAGACATATCGCCGTCCAGATTGAGCTTGGACAGCACCGTGTCCACCCGCTGGGACAGCTGCCAGGCACCGCGGGCCTCGATCTCGGTGCTCAGCTCTTCGAAGCGGGCCAGTATCTTGTCGTCCCCGTCACCCAGGTGATGCACCAGTTCGGCGTGCTCGCTAAGCAGGGCGCCTTGCTCCCCCAGCCCTTCGGCCACCATGAAGTGCACGCTGTGCTCCTGGTCATCGGGCACTTCCTGTTCCAGCCGGGCCACACTCAGCCCCTGGGTCTTCTCGATCTGACCGTCATCGGCTTGAATTTCTTCGGCGATGACCTTCATCAGGGTGGACTTGCCCGCCCCGTTACGGCCGATCAGACACAGGCGCTCACCCACGTCGATGGACAGGTTGACGTGGTCCAGCAGCGGTTGTTGGCCATAGCTGAGTTGAATGTCGCGAAGGGTAATCAGTGGCATACTTTATAAGTCCAGGCATCAGGCAACACGCAGCGTGCAACACGGTCTAAACAGGGCAATGGCAAGGCATGAGAATCAGTGCCTCGCGCCTGGGCCTTTAGGCGAGGAGAATAGAGGCCGGAAAAGCGTGGTTTGTCACGTGCTGCGTGCAGCGTCTATCTAATTGAACGCGCAGTGTAGCAGCTTGTTACGGGCGTGTACTGGTACTTGGCGCCAGGCCGCTGCAGCATGGTCTGGCAAAGAAAGGCTGGCCGCAGGGCCACCACAGGACAAGAAAGAGCAAGGACGGGAGGGGTAATGTCGGAATTTCTGCGCGAACGCTACGAAGAGGTGGATCTGACGCCGGGTCAGGGCAAGATCACGGCGACGATCTCCATCGGGCTGGGTTGTTTGGCGCTGCTGGGAAGTTTCTGTTTTCTTTATCCGGAACTGTTTACCACGCCGGAATTCAGGGCGTTTTATAATGCCGAGATCTTGCGGCTGCTGCTGTTTATTGGCATTGGTATCGGGTTTACCTGCGGGTTTTTCAGCGTGTTTCGTCACCAGGAACGGCGTTACGGCATTATCGGCATGGTGCTGGCCTGCATGGCTGCGCTTATCGGTTCCGGGCGCCTGGATGTGCCGCCAGTGGATGGCCGCAGCCTCTATGCGGGCCTGGATTATTTCATCCTCACACTGCTGGTGCTGGGGCTGGTCTTTATCCCGCTGGAGCGCGCCTACCCGAAGAACCGGGAACAGAAGACCCTGCGCGGTGGCTGGGTGACGGACATGAAGTACTTCCTGTTCAGCCACGTGGCCCTGCAGCTGATCAGCTTTTTCACCATTATCCCTATTCAGGTGTTGCTGCACGACAAGGTGGACATCGGCTTCCAGCAGGCCATCGCCAGCCAACCCCTGTGGCTGCAGTTTATTGAAATTCTGATTGTGATCGATCTGGGCAGCTACTGGATTCACCGGGCCTTCCACGAAGTGCCCTGGCTATGGAAATTCCACGCCGTGCACCATTCCACTACCCAGATGGACTGGCTGGCCTCATCACGGCTGCATGTGGTGGAAATCATCGCCAACCGTTTTATTGGCTATCTGCCCATCTTTATCCTCGGCTTCTCCCCCTCGGCGGTGTATGCCTATCTGGTGTTCGTGTCGTTCCACGCCATCTTCATCCACGCCAATGTCCGTTTCCGTTTTCCCGGCGTGCGCTGGCTGATCGCCACCCCGGAATTTCACCACTGGCACCATTCCTCGGAAGACGAAGCCGTGGATAAAAACTACGCCGCCTTCCTGCCCATCTACGATAAACTGTTCGGCACCCTGATCATGCCGGATCGCCTGGCCGCCGAGTACGGTACGCGTGCCAGCACCCAGGTGCCGGAAGGGGTGGTCAAACAGTTCCTGTTCCCGTTCCGCCGGGGCTGAATATGCATTCCCATCGCAACCCTCAAAGATGAATTTATGGATGACGTGATAGACATGCTGCGCGAACGCCATGACGGCGGTCTGGTGGCCCTGGAACTGCCAGACGAAGACCGGTTGGTGGAAATTGAAGAGCAGCTGCTGATTTCACTGCCGGGGGACTACAAGGAGTTTCTGCTTAACGCCAGCGACATCGTCTGTGGCAGCCTGGAGCCAGCCACTGTGATGGACGACTACGCTCATAACTTCCTCCCGGAAATGGCCGCCAACGCCTGGGATCAGGGCCTGCCTCGCTACCTGATCCCCATCTGCGAAACGGCCAACGGCACCTACGCCATCTCCCAGGAAGGGGAGGTAGTGCTGTGGGAGCCGGGTAGCGGCATCAACGAAGACGAGGTATGGGGCAGCATCTGGCAATGGGCCAGAGAGGTCTGGCTGGAAAGCTGACTCAAAGCCATCAACATGTCCCCTGTAGGAGTTCCCTTCCAGGGGACGAACCCCGAGCCCAGGCGAGGTAATTTATTGTAGAGGCTGAGGCTCCACCGCAATGAAGAGCCTTGCTTCGCAAGGGTTCGCACCTCGAGAGGAGCTCCTACAGCGCGTCGGCCAGGCGTTTCAGAATCCGGCAAGATCCAGTTCATTATTAATCAGCACCACACACTGCGACGCAAACAGCATGGTCGGCCCCAGGCTGATCTTCTCCGTGCCCAGTCGCTTCAGGCTGTTGAAGCTCTTCTTCGGCATGGGAATGTGGTCAGTGAGCAGGAAGCAGGGCTTCTCCGCAAAGGTAAGCTCGCGAATGCTTTCTCCCTTGGGGTCCATCATGTACAGCTGGTGCCCATCCTCAGCCAGCTCCTTCACCAGTTTTTCAAAGCTCTGCGTGCGCACGGTAATCCCGCTCTCCACCGCCTTCATCTGTTCCTTGCCCATGCCGGCAGAAGCATCCAATGCCCGCACCACCTTGGTCAGCAGCGCCTGCTCATGAAACCCGCCAATATCCCGCATCTCCGCCGCCACAAAGGTGATGGTGCGGGAATAGTCCTGGGTGCTTTCCAGCACCAGATGCACCACCACATCATCACGGTGTGACTGAGCCACAAAGATCGCATTCATCAACGTATGCGCCAGAATCTCGCTATGGGCATCGCCGCCCACATTGGCAAGCAGTGTCTGGCTGTTGGTGGAGGCCGCGCGGGCACGGAGGACGAAGGTGCGCATGGAATTGGGCTCTGGAGAATGTGGGCGTGATTGTACATCAGTGGCTGTGTGATCGTGGATGTTCGCGCAATGAACCTGGCTGGTCGGCCGTTTTCAGCGGAACGTTCCGCATAACTCGGGGGGGGGGCAAAATTTCAACACACTGATTTCAATCGATATTCTAGTACCGGGGATGGAGATAGCAGGAACGGAGTTCAAAGGAAGGTTCCTTTGAACTCCGTGTAGGATATTGGCTATTTCAGTGTAGTGATTGTAGTTCCCCCGTTTTAGTGGACACCTTCTCCTAAACAAAGGGCCTGGCCTGTTTTGGGGGCTGTTGGTGGCAGCGCAATTGATTTGACCAAGGCAAGACTGGAAATTCAGTAACGGTTTCTATGCACGGAACCGGTAGCAGAAACCGGGGTCTGTTCTTTTCAAGTGTCTTGAATAAAACAATATGGCCTGACTCCAGGGCTCCTCCAGGAAATAACTCATGTATAGAAAAATCGTGATTGGAATTTATTTGATTCTGCTTGTCAGTCAGTACGGGTATGCAGAAGAGGGGGTGTCTTTAAAGCGGCCGGATGGCTCTGCAATCACTTTCTATCTGGACAAGAAAGGATGCCGACATCTGCTGGTGCTGATGCAGGGCTCAGACTGCAATAGTGTGGCCCATAGCAAGGTGATTAATGATCGCTTTGCAACTGTGATCGGTGATGCGGATGTTCTTACGGTGGAGAAATATGGCCTTACCCGGTCGGTTTCCTGGAACGGTTCGGGTGACAGTCCGGAGTGTCCGGCATCGTATTATGAGCATGATTCTCCGCAACAGCGGGCAGATGACTATCTGCAGGTGATGTCCTGGTTGGATGACCAATTTCACTATGATCGCATCACGCTACTCGGGGGGAGCGAGGGGGCGTTGGTCGCGGCGATGGTGGCGTCCCGTAGTGAGGCGGTGAGTGCAGTTATCTCGCTTAATGGCGGAGGCCGGTTTTTCGTTGATGATGTGCTGCACAGTATGGAAATTGAGCTTCCTCCAGCAGCATTCGAAGAAGCGAAACAGGGTTTTCTCGCGTTTGCCGCTTCTGTCGAAGCCGCCGAAAACATGGACCTTGCGATGAGCGGCCATGGATTTCGTTGGTGGAAAAGCATGCTGGCAGCCGATCAGACTGAATTGCTGCTGAGCATCCGCGCCCCTTTGCTGATTATTCAGTCCGAACTGGATAAGAGTGTTTCGCCAAAGCTGGCTTATGATCAAGCGAGAATGCTGATGCAAAACAGGAATAACGTCGAATTTCTCACGGTTAAGGGAGTTGATCACAAGTTTCATGACCCTTCTGGAAAGGATCGTACAAGCGAAGTCGTCTCTTCCGTTAAGGAATGGTTAGGAAACAACCAGATAACAAGCGAAATCCGGTGATGATGTAGTTCCCCCGCTTTAGTTTAGTGAACACCTTCTCATAACCGTGTAGCGTATCCGCAGTCAGACTTCTTTTTTCCCCTTTCTTGGCTTCAGCAGGGAAATGGGAAGATTGGCCTTATCCTCGATAGGCTGAGTTCAGGAGAAATTCAATGCACACCAGTGAACTACCACCGGGCATGAATGAAACGGATCGTGTGATTTTGTTTGATGGTGTTTGCGTGCTGTGCAGCTACTGGGCGCGGTTTCTGGTGCGTTTTGATGCTCGTCGGCGATATAAGCTGGCGACTGTGCAGTCTGATGAAGGGCGTGCGATTCTGGCCTGGTGCGGGTTGCCGCTTGAGAAATTTGATACGTTGGTTTTGGTGGAGCAAGGCGCGTTTTATGTGCGTTCTACCGCCATTATTCGAGTGCTTAGGGGGCTTCCTTTCCCGTGGCCACTGGCGGCAATGGCGCTGATATGCCCGCGTGGCATACGTGACTGGCTATACGACCGTATGGCGCACAATCGCTACCGTATTTTTGGCAAATATGATGCCTGCGTGCTGCCTTCGCCGGACCATGCAGACCGTTTTCTGGGGGCGAAATAGGCGATGACTCTCCAGGTCTGCCGTTTTTCCATCGCCTTTATCTGGCTTTACCAGGGTATTGTGCCGAAGTGGCTGGGGCCCCATGCGGATGAGCTGCGCATGAATATGGCGCTTGGTCTGAACGAGGCACAGGCGCACCTGCTTTCTTATGTGGGGGGTGGGCTGGAAGTGGTGCTCGGGTTGCTGATGCTGGTCTTTTACCGCCAGCGCTGGCCCTATGTCATCACCATTGCGGCTCTGTTCGGGTTGTTCGCTTTCACTCTTTTGGTGGTGCCTGCGTTTACCGTATCTGCATTTAATTCAACCACGGTTAATCTCGCGGTCTGCTCACTGGCGGTCATTGCGCTTGCCGAGCTGCGTGTGATGGAATCCAGAGGCTGACGTGCACACTGGCGCTTGGGCGCGCAGACAGTGCGACAACCGATTACACCTGGAATGACTCCGAGGCCACTATGTTTATTGCAATGAACCGCTTCAAGATCAAACCCGGCTGCGAGCAGGACTTTATCGCTATTTGGGAAGGTCGGGATACTTTTCTGCAAGAAGTGCCCGGCTTCAAGAGTTTCAATCTGCTGCAGGGGGCGAGCACCGAGGAGTACACGCTGTTCTCGTCCCACGCCACCTGGGAATCCCGTGAAGCGTTTGAAGGCTGGACCAGGTCGGATGCGTTCCGTAAGGCCCACGCCAATGCTGGCGCCCGCAAGGACATTTACCTGGGGCCGCCGCAGCTGGAGTGTTTTGAGGTGGTACTGTAAACCCAAGCTCTCCGTAGCAGCGTCGCGGTTACCCAATCGCGTTGCGAGAAGCGAGAAGCGAAAACCTGACTTTCCCAACGTCCAGATTTTGATTTTCGAAACTCGCTGCTCGCGACTCGTCACGGTTGCTCTATCGCGCCGCCAGCGACACTCCTGCGGTAGTTAGCGCGGATCGCTGCTTTCATTGGACTCGCCGTCGTTGGCTTCTGGCGGCGGAGTGCTGTCGTCTCCATTCTCTGCTTCTTGCGCCGAATGTGTTTCCAGATTCAGCTGGTCGCCGTTGCCATTGCGGATATGGATATCCAGCTGGCTGAAGGCGATCTCCACGTTGTGCTCATGGCAGAGGGCGTCGATGTGGCGGTTCAGCTCGTCGGTGGCGGCCAGGCGGTCGTTGATGTCATCCACGTGGACGCGCAGTTCATGGTCCAGGGTGCTGGCGCCAAAGCCCATGAACAGTACGACAGGTTCCGGGTCGCGCAGTACGCGCCGGTTTTCTTTAGCGGCCTGGAGCAGGATGTCGCGGCATTTCTGCAAATCGGAGCCGTAGGCGAAACCGACTTTGATAATGATCCGGGTCACCGTATCGGACAGGGACCAGTTGATCAGCCGTTCGGTGACGAACACCTTGTTGGGGACCAGGATTTCCTTGCGGTCGAAGTCGATCAGAGTGGTGGCACGGATGCGAATCCGGCTGACGGTGCCATCCAGGTTGTTGATGGTAATCACGTCACCGATGCGAATCGGGCGCTCGAACAGCAGGATGATGCCGGAGATAAAGTTGGCAAAGATTTCCTGCAGGCCAAAACCCAGCCCCACGCCCAGTGCCGCCACCAGCCATTGCATCTTGTCCCAGCTCAGGCCCAGAGCACCCAGGGTGAGAATGATGCCGCTGGCGACAATCACGTAGGAGAGCAGGGTGGTAGTGGCGTAGCTGGTGCCCTGGCGCAGATCCATGCGCGACAGCACCAACACCTCGAGCAAGCCGGGCAGGTTGCTGGCCAGCAGGAAGGTCACGGCACCAATGAGTAGTGAGGCAATCACGTCGCCCAGGCTGATTGGGGAGGTGGTGGTGGCCTGGCCGGCCCCTTCGGCGGTTTCCCACAGGACGATGTTGTCGGTATAGGCGAAGGCGTGCAAAACGTCTGCCCAAACCCAATACACCAGCAGGCCGACCACGGCCACCAGTGCTAGGCGGATCAGGCGCAGGGATTGCTGGTTCACTTGTTTCAGGTCCAGTTGCGGCTCTTCCACTTCCACGGCTTCGGCGCTGCTGGTGTCTTTTTGTTCGGCATCGCGTTGTGCCACGGCACGCTTGTAGGAAAGCCGCTGAGCAGCCACGGCGAGGCCGCGCACGGCGGTGGCATCCAGGACAATCCACAGCGCAATCAGGTAGAGGCTGTAGATCATGTGCCCGGTGAGGCGTACCGAGGTGTAATAGTAGCCCACGCCAGTCAGTACGATCAGGGTCAGTGGGGCAAGAATACACAGGGCGGTGGCCAGGGTTTTCATGGTGCGGCTGTAATGGCGCCCGGGGTAGGACTGCGCCACCCAGGGCAGGCTCACCATGATGGTGATCATGGAGGCCATCATGATCACCAGACCGAGCCGGTCATTACTGAGCTGCGCGGGCCACTGGTCACCGAAAGCCACCAAAAAGGTGAGCGGGATCAATGCCAGCCCGGTCAGCAGCAGGCGACGGCGCATCTGATGGTTGTATTCCATGTTCCAGCGGAAATGGCGCTGTGCAATACCGTTGGTTTTCAGCAACCGGTAGAGCACCTCAAACACCAGCCATAGCAAGGCGATCTGGGCCACCGCGGCGCCCATGACGCTGCTGAACGTACCGGGCTGCACCCATAGCCCGGCGGCCAGCAGGCCAAGGAAAAGCGGGACAGGTGCTGCAATCAGAAAGGTGTACAGCAGGCTCAGTGGGGTGTGGGCCTGGCTGTCACGGCGCAGGAAACCCACGTCCTTGTTCATTTCGTCGATGCGCGTTTTGAGTTTGCTGCGCACCACTACCAGCAGCGCGGCAGGAATGAGCAGCCCGATCAGCCAGACCCACTTGCGGCTCAACAGGCTGCTGGTGCCTTGCCACAGGTCGCCCCAGGGCATGGTTTTAACCTGCTCCATCAATTCTTTTGGCAGCTTGCCGAGCCATTCAAAACTCAACGGCTGGTTGCTGGGCATCCAGAAGGTTTGTTCGGAAATGGTGTTGTGCAGGCTGCGGGTGATTTTGCGCAGTTGTTCATGGCTTAGCTGGGTGCGGGTGAGGATCGCTAACTGGCGGCTCAGTTCCTGGTCGAGCTGATCGTAAATGGCCAGCCGTTCCTCCCGGAGAATGGAAAAGGCTTGCTCCAGTGCCGGGGTCAGGGGTTCGTCGATCTGGTCTTGTGACGGTAGCGGCGCGTCATCCAGATCCTGCATGGCTCGCTCGATATCAAACTGGCTGAGGCGGGCGTCAGAAATATCCTTGTCCAGATTCAGTTCGCCCTGATCCTGGGGCAGGCTTTTTTGTTGTTCGTACAGAATGCGCGATAGCAGCAAGCTGCCATCCAGCATGCGAATCTGGTCGTTGACGGTGGATGATAATGAGCGCGCCTTGTCCAGTTCCGTCTTGGTGTTGACCGCTTCGCGCAGCAAGCTGTTGACGCTCTCACTGGCACTGGCCAGTTGTTCACGCAGGGCCCGGTTCTTGTCCATGGCTTTCTGGACCTGGGGGTGCTCCAGCACGCTTTGTGGAAGATCGGTTTCCGGGGAGTTGGCGGTTTCCTCCAGCTGATTCAGGCGGCGCTCATTGATGAGTGGCTGCAGGACGTCCAGTTTTGCTTCGATGATGAGCTGGTGCTGTTTGTCGCTCTGTTGCCTCAGGCGGGCGATGTCCTGTTGCTTGTCGACGATAGCGAGCTCCTGGTTATAACGCTCAATGCGTGATTCCAGAGCTTGCATCTCCGTGTTCAGCGCCCGTGTCTGCAAATCGGACAAGGCTTCACCTTCTTCATCGACCCCCTGATTGAGGCGGGTGCGAATGGTGTCCAGCCGGTCCATGGCTTTGCTGATCACGTTCTGGGCCTGTTCCGGCAGAGTCTGGGCGCGGGTCAGGTCGCTGTTGGCGTCAGCCAGGTCTTCCTGGTTGGCTTCCAGGGCATCCAGCTCGCTGATCAGCGCTTTCACCAGGTCGTCCAGGGTTTTGCTGGCGTAGTGTTTTTTCCAGTCGGTTTGCCGCTCCTGGCGCAGGCGGATGAGTTCGCCGTTGAGGCGTGTGCGTTGGCTGGCGGCCTGCCGAGAAAAGGTTTTCAGTTCCTTGATTTTTTCCTGGTTGCTATCGATCTCCTGCCGGAATTTCAGGGTTTGCTTGAGTTGTTCCTTATCCGGATTGTCCGTGCCGTCAGATTTTTTATCACTGGTTTCGGTGAGCTGCTTTTGCAGATCGCCAACGCCGGGCAGGGAGAAACTGCTTGTCTGCGCCATGGCGAGAGCGGGGAGTAGTAACAGCAGTGCGATAGGCAGTCGTCGATCCATAACAGCTGGGGCTCCGGATGAGTGATGGTGTCTTTGTATCACAGGGCCGGGATCTTTGCTTTCCCGGGGTGTCTGCGGGGCTGGCGGAATGCACAGGATATGTTCAGCGGTTCCGGATACGGCGAAGCAGCTGGCGAACCAGGCCGAGTTCCCTGTCGCTGGCCAGCGGTAACAATTCGTCCACCCACTGGTGAAGGTTTTCGTTGGGCTGGATTTGCAGCGCCGCCAGTAGCTGATGCAGGGCTCGCCGGGTGTGGCCGAATGTGGCCGGGTTGACCTCGACCGGGAGTGCGGGTGGTCGCTTGCGCAATTCCCACGCATAGACCATTACGGCTTGCGCCAGGTTCAGTGAGGGTTGCTCCTGTGCCAGGGGGATACTGCTGGCCAGATCGCAGCGGGCCACTTCCTCGCCGGTCAGGCCGCTGGCTTCCCGGCCGAAGACGATGGCCACCCGCTGCACGCTGTTTCCCTTGCCGGCGACCAGTTCGGCGCATTGATCCGCATCCACATAACGGTCTTTCTGCAGGCGGTGCCGGGCGGTACAGGCAATACTCAGGTCCACATCAACCAGCGCCTGCTCCAGGGTGTCCACGATCACGGCCTGCTCCAGCACCTCGTTGCTGTGGTGGGCAACCCATTGTGCTGCGCGCATGTCGCCGGGGTTAACCAGCCGTAACTCTTTGAAACCCATGGTTTTGATGGCGCGTGCAGCGGCGCCGATGTTTTCCCCGCGGGCGGGCTCCACCAGAACAAAAACGATGTCCATCTATTGTCACTTCTTCATGGCAGGGTGAGCAGGTGCCCATTCTATACGAGGGGAGATACCGGGAGGAGGCAAAGCAGGTGGCGGCATCACGGGCAGAACCAGCCTGTCAGAAAATGTCCATTTTTTGTCCGGCTCAGCCCTTGGGTTGGGTATCCGTGTTGTTTATTGTTTGATCAATAAACACAAAAAGTTACACAACGAAAATAACGGGAGGGGACCCCCATGAAGAAGCTTGCACTCACCGGCCTGCTGGCCGCCGCTGTTCTGTCATCGCCTGCCCAGGCGTTCCAGCAAATTACTCACAAGCGCATCGCCATCGATGCAGTGAACTACATGAAGGCGCACCCGACGACCACGGAATACAACCGCCTCAAGAGTTGGGTCAACGCGGCTGGCTACAGCATGGACCAGTTTGCTGAAGTGATTGGGCAGGGCGCCTACGACGTGGATGATTTCCAGGATACCTACCTGTGTGGCGCGGTCACCGGGGACTGTGTGTATGCGCCGGTCTTCAATGCCGGGGCCTCACTGGTGAACTACACCTCCTACTGGCATTTCCAGAACCATACCCGCGGGTCCGACGTTCACGGCAATGACCTGGGTGGCTACAACTATGACCTGCTCACCGTCTGGGGTGATATCGACAACCTGGCCGCGACCTGGCTGGTGGGTGACTACATGGACGATGGTAACGGGGGCATGACCGGCTGGTGCTTCTGGAGCTGCGCCGATGACAGCGAGTACAACACCTACGGCGTGACCGAAGCCAACTATCGTCAGGGCAGTACTTCCAGCAAGTCCATGTACGATGACTTCGAGGAAATGCCGTTCCAGCCCATCGATAACCTGGGCCAGTACTGGTACAGCCAGTTCCTCGCCAACCCCACTGCCCAGACCCTGGGTTTCGTAATGCACACCACCGACCTGCTGCAGCCGCACCATGTGTGGACGACCTCGGCACTGAATCACAGTGGCTGGGAATCCTGGGTGGCGGATTACTACGACAGCGAGAACCTGAACAACACCGCTTTGGTGGATCAGGCCCTGACGGATTTCACCCCGCTTGCTAGCGCCAGCAATGACATTCGCCCCTTGCTGACTCAAGGCGGTGCCATGGCTTACAGCAACGGCGGGATCGTGCTGTCCAGCACCGACCACTCGGACCGGGTGCAGGTAGCACAGGTGGTGATTCCCCATGCCATCGCCATGGTGGTGCATGTGCTGAATCATGCCGCTGTGAAAGTTAATCCCTGATAAGAAGACGCAACAAGCGGCATGCATCACGCTACACGTAAAAGCACGTGCAGGGAGATGCGTGTCCGCGTTTTATCAATAAGTACCAATAAGTACCAATAATAAGATAGAGGAAAACGGCCATGGGATTGCATCGATGGGTGTTGGCCATTGGGTTCGCGGCTGTTGCGCTGGCCGGTTATGCGAGCTGGCAGCGTTGGGGGCCGTTGCCCGATAACGTGGCAGCAAGCGTGGATGGCAGCGTGATTCCGGTGGATACCCTGAATGTGTTTGTGGCTGCGGCACAGCGCAGCGAACCGCAGGTCAGCCGTGAAACCGTGCTCAAGGGGCTGGTGGAAAACCGGTTGTTGGCGGCCCTGGCCCATGACCATGACGACCTGGCCGCCCACGGACATGCCGACACCAGTCGGGTGGGCTACGATGCGCAGACTCGCCATGAACAACAACGCTTCAAACTGATTCGTACGGCTTTTGCCGATGACCTGCGGGTAGCGGTGGAAGAAAGCGGCATGGCCGACAGTCTGGATTATCTGACCGAGCCGTTGTTGCTGTCTGAGGACGCGTTGGCTCCGTTGCTATCACTGGAACAGGCGTTGTACGCCACCATGACCGAGGCCCAGCAGCAGGCGGCCAGCCAGCTGGCGATTGCCCGCTATCGTTTTGCGGAGGATCAGCCAGAGCAGACGCTGACGCTGTGGGATCTGTATCGTCGGCAGAACATCCAGCTGAAAGTACAGATGCACAACCTCAATACCGGCTTTATCCGTGAAGCGATCAAGCAGCAGCTCACCATGGAGTTTGTGTTCTACTGGTTTGATCAACACTCCGGTTTGTCGGCCCGCGCCATTGCGGCAGTGGATGATTGTATTGATGACGCCATGAGCCGCGACGAGCTGCTCCATGACCTGGGGCTGATGCACGATATCCATGACGATAATCCGCAGTTACGGGCGCTGGCGGCTGAAGTGAGCCAGGACCAGATCGCCGCGTATTACCAACAGCACCAGGACGAATTTACCCGTGTGGAGCGCGTTCACGCTTACCACTTGCGGGTGAACAGCCAGGCCGAAGCCGACCGGATTTATGCCGAACTGCTGACCATTCAGCAAGACGATAATGCCAATCCCGGCGAGGCATTTGCCGACGCGGTGGCGCGTTACTCCGTTGCCGGAGATCGCG
>NZ_LWEZ01001261.1:0-5453 GCF_001634945.1 Alcanivorax sp. HI0044 | reverse complement strand
CCATTCTTGCGGTTCGGCGCGGTCTCTTCTGTAAGATGATTGTCCAGCTCGGCTTGCATCGCGGCTTCTGTGAGCTGCTTGATCAGCGGCGTGAGAATGCCGTCTTTGCCGGTCAGGTCTTTGCCTTCCTGTAGGGCCTTGAGAGCAGCATCAATGTCGAATGTGGGTTTGGTCATGTATCACCTCTTTGGTGTGTAGATTAAAGAAGTGACACAGAATTCTGAACACTACCCGACGCCAGCATCCTTGTGAGGAAATCAGTCATGATTGAAGCTTCCAAGATAAAAACTCATAAACAAACCGCGCAGATGTTGCACATGCAGGAGCATGTAACTGATCATTTTTTTTATCATCCCCCATATCAACCACGGCCTTAACCCCAAAAAACAATGGAGCACAGAGAGACTGATAGGCTGCCTCGTACATTGAAAACATTTCCATTTCAAGTGCCGCCATTTTTCGATGCTGCTCACCTATCTCCTGCATTTTTTTATTATCCGAAATAACAGCCGAACCAGAAGATAGTGGAGCCAAAATAATATCAAAATCATTCATTTTCTCAAAAAAAAGCCCTTTTCTTATCTTTTTCTTTAAATCTTCACCCTGAATAAACTGCGAAAGATCAACCTCAAGATCATGAGGTATCGATATCTGATAAGGCTCAGACTGAAACTTATTAGCTTTAAATTTTCCAGTTTGATATTCCCAGCAAAGCTGACCAACAACCAAATCCATTAGCTTTGAATCACCCTCAACACCTGCACAAATTCCACTCATGGCAACTATTTTTGGCTGAAATTTCTCGATGGCTTTAGCCGCAATGACAGCCATATTAACCAGTCCTGGTTTTTTAGGAACCAGACACAAGCCTTTTTTTTGGGCGATACAAAGATCCAGACAGCTCATCCCGTCTATGTTTCGAAAATCACCTATTTCAGCGTCAGTAAGGCGATACCCATCCCTTTCCTTGGTTAGAGCACAAAAGATCAAAAAATCATACCTGACGAAATTATTAACCCTGTTAATTTTTTGTTTTAAACTATCTTTCCAGGATTCATCATCCTGAGCGTAATGAACCACGCTAATTCCAGCCCCATTAAAAACCGGAATCCCTTTAGAGTCATCAAGTTTGTACTGTGTTATCGCAATTGTTTCAGTTTGATAGTTTTTGCTATATCTGAAATCAGCAGCCAGCTCATTTGATACATCTTGCGGAGTGGATAAGCCATCCTGTCTTGATAATGGAAGAAAAAAATCAAACACAATCAAATCATAAGACTTAGCGAGAATTTTTCTCCTAGCATCATCCAGAGCACAGGCAAACTCTAATCCAACCCCGCCCGGTATCAACGAACTAATAAAAGCCTCAATGTCAGCACGTTTATTGTCATCATCTTCAATCAGAAGGATTTCCATCACACCCCCAGAAAAAATTTTGTCTTATCGATCCACTCTTCAGAGCCATCCTCATAAAACACCACCTCAAGATTGCTAAAAGAGTAATTTTTACGAAGCTCCATCCCCGCGTCATCGATAGAAAAATAATCATTCTCTATTTGGATGTCAGCATACTGAGTAAGGATCATAACCGGGATATCATTTTTACCAAGATAGTCAATTTCCATAATTACTTCGACGCCCCCTGCCGGCATAGCCAATGGAGTCCCCTCTCCAGCCTTAGGAGAGTGGCTAGGCAATGACATATCGAGAATAATGATGTCTGGCGATTTTTCATTCAGATAATTAACCGCATCACAAACGCTGTCGGCTCGAAAAATTTCAATCTCAGGCACAGAGTCTTTTGCAAGCCTCTCAATCCTTGAATATTTAAATGTATCATCCTCAACAATTAGCAATTGCATATTTAGTAATCCAGCTTATAGCTAAAAGAGGAAACAATTTTATTAGGGCGTTCAAAAACATAATTAACATCCCCAATGTAGCCATCCACCGCAAGCCTCAAGAGTTTTTTTATGCCGCTATTTCCTTCTCGAACATGCGCATCCTGTGTATCTGACTCAAGCTTTGACTCAATTACTCTTTTTGCTTTATTTAAAGTCTTCTCATCATCAACCTCTGACATAACCATCAGCATCAGCTTTGACTGCTCCTGATCCTTGAAAACATTAAACACAAGCTTGCCAGCTTGCTTACCATAGGCGGCAGCATTATATATAAGAACATATAAAGCATCGTAAATAGCAAAATACTGACCTCCATTAATTGGAAATTCTTCATCACCAACCTCAATTCTAGGGTCAAAACCTGCATGCAAACCTTTTACCTCAGAAGTAACCGCCTTAAAAAGCAAATTCAAATCAGTTGAAGGTGATGCAAATGATGGCTTATTAAACCAAGAAGAGATAACACGGAACTTATCTGCCGAAATCGAGTTAACCTCTTGAACAAAATCATTTAGCTCCCTCCGATTAACCTTTCTTGATACATTGTAAGGCACAGAAAATACGCCATATTTTGATTTTATTTGGCTAAGAAATTTTCTTGTTCCGGAAAGGTCCTCTTCAATCAACCTCCAGCAATAGTCCATCACTACATAAGGCGTATCTAAAAAATTTCCAGATTTTATATATTTGTTATGGACATCAAGAAGCATTTGATTAGCAACTGCTTGCTTGTATTTGCTGTTAGGATAACTAGAAAATAGCCCTTGAGGATGCGCATCATCGCGAACATAAAGATACTCTTTTACTATCCTTGTAAGAGCCCCTTCATATAGCTCAATCCACTCTAAAAAATGATTATTAAATTCAGGATCAGACAAAAGGTTCGAAAACCGACCCTCAGAAGTTATATCTTTTAATTCTTCAAGCCCTGTCCCAACCAAAGTTCCGTGCCTTATTCTTCGCCCAAGATATGAAGCTATCCCAAAGAATTTATTCTCACAAAACTCTTTAAAGCAATCTAGAAAATTAGAAGCAACCAAGTCAAAAATTGATATGCCACTCCTCACCCCGCTCCAGCGTATAGCTTTTGGGGTCATTTCTTTACCAGAATTAAGGTCCGGTATCAGCAGTGACAGCTCAGGCATCACCATATCAGAAACCCATTGCGTATATTTTATTTGATCAACATAAATCCTGGCATCATCAATTGTCCCCTTTTCCTTATTAATCTGAACATCAATTCTCAAGTTCCTAGCTCTTGAGAGGTACTGGCTATCCTCCATCTTATTTCCGTACCACTCAAGAATGTCCGCCCTATCTTCGATAGCCTTATTGGGACGAGAAGTTATATGAAACAGCTTACTCAAAAACGTCTCATCACAAACGTGAACCAAGTGCTCGGTTACAGATGGGGAAATATCAAACAATTTATATATAATTCCTTTAACATCTGACTCATAGCCATTTTTTGCTATTTCCTGAATCGTCTTTCTTAGCCTATGCTCTGCCCTTTGAGTATTATCTTTAATTGATATCAAGCACGCAGTAACAAGTTTAAAGTCATCAGACTTCGCTTCATTTTGCAAAGCGATCAAATATGATGAAGGACACACAACTCCGATATCTCGTGTTGCTGACATCAAAGCGACAAATTCATTCTCATGCCCCTCAATATCACCACCATACTTATCCAACAAATAGATTAACCCACTCGAATTCTCTAAATAGCTACAAGCATTTCTATCATAGCTTTCCAAGCTGATAACACTTTTAGTTTCAAAGGAGAGTTCGTCTAAAGTTGTCAGGCTTGAAAAATATTCCTCGACAAGAGTCCTAATACCAGGAATCATAAGCTGCGCTTTGGCTTCATACTCATTAAAAAGCGCACCATGTATCATTTTATAGTTATAACAATCCCATTGCTCCAACCTTAAAAAAGTCTCCCTAAAAAAGCTTATCCCCACTCCTGCTTCATTATCCTCAGCAACATATATCGAAGTATTTATCTTTATATCTGACAATCTGGAGAAAGCATCATGTAAAACAGAATCATCAAAACCACATTCCGAGACACCGGGAACCCCTAAGCGTCTTGCCACTGACATGTATAGAAATGCATCCAATAGGGAAATCGAATAATAGGCATTCAGTGTGCGCAAATACTCAGACTCATCATAAACAACAAAATCTAATAGATTTTTAGCAACGACACTAACTGGTGTATCAGATTCAAAATCAGCGATCCTTCTGCGTATATTGAAATAATCCGCCTGTACATTGCTCAGCTCTCTGATCGCCCCCACAAGAAAGCCAAGATTGTCGATGTTAATTCTATGAAAAAGATCATTTACATCTGCCAATTGAAGCGAATAGTAGGGATTCTCATCAACCCTCAATCTAATATAGTAAAGATACCTAACTAAGATAAATGAAACCCCACCGCACTCAACAACTCCCCTTATCTTTGCCAAGGATTCTGCATATTCGCCCGACTCAATGTGAGTTAGTATTTCCGAATAAAAATCAAGCAAATTAGCAATCTTCTCTGAGTTTTCATTGATAGAAAAAATTATTTCTCTCTCTGAAAACTCACTCAATTCTGATATGGGTCTTGGAAGAACTAATGGAAAATCACGCGCTATACCATTTTCTCTATATAGCCCATCTGATCTAATTATCTTGATTGACTTCTTATACTCAGAAACTCCGCATTTCTTCTTAATTCTGGACAAGGCTTTTCTGACATGCCTTTGATCATCAACCCCCATAACCCCTCGAAGAATATTCTTGGTTTTAGGAGAAACCTTACTGAAATACAAAGCATTATTTTTTTCTGTCATACCCACATTTAAAACCAAGTTAAAATTAGTAATAAGCAATGGCAGACACCTACCATAAATTGCTGTCAGGTCTTGCATCGTGCATATAATCCACTAACCACCAAACCGCCCCACAAACCAATTCCCCCCACTTCCCGTCAGCAACAACTGCTGCCGCGCCCGCGTCATTCCCACATACAACAGCCTTACCTCACTCTCCAGATTCTCCTCGTCATCCTTCAATCCCCCCAGCCCCGCCAGCACCACGGTATCGAACTCCAGCCCCTTGCTGCTTTGTCGGGTGAGTAGCGCGATGCGTTCTGCATTGGCGTCGTAGGCTTTCTTGCTGGCGTTGTCTTTCAACCAGGCGTGGGGAATGCCTTCCCGCTTGAGCGCCCGTTGCAGTGTGTCGGCCTGCCAGTTGTAGCCGTAGATCACCGCAATGTTATTGAGCGGTTGGCCGTTCTGGTGCCATTTGCGGATGCAGCGGGCGATGTAGTGGGCTTCGTCGTTGAAGGTGTCGAACTTGCGGAATGCCGGTAGCGGGCCGCTGGCGCCGGCCATTTCCGGGGCGATCAGGGGGATGTGGTCGTCGTCGGCGTCCTGGGCTTGCAGGAAGTCCTTGGCGAAATCGTAGGCGTAGCTGAGGATTTCGCGGGTGTTGCGGTAATTCAGTTTCAGGATAGTGGTACGGCCACGGGCCTGGATGCCGGCGCTGGACAGGGGAAAC